>QMME01000147.1 GCA_003647095.1 Deltaproteobacteria bacterium | reverse complement strand
GTCTCTTCCCAGCCGGCCCAGCGCCTGGTGATGCAGGCTGACCACCCGCACCACGCCCCCCCTGCCACCGGGCAGCAATGCGGCCGCTGCCGGCCAGCTGGCATCGATGCGTACGGGATGGACCACCGCCCAGCCCACTCCCTGCGCGGGACGCAGGGGAGCACGGTAGGAGCGATGGACCCTGTCAGCCGGCAGTCGCAATCCCTCTTCGAAGGTCTGTACCCCGTAGAGCTGGGAGGGAATGTCCTGCACCAGGGTGCCGCCGCTGGCCACGTTCAGCGACTGCATGCCCAGGCACAGGCCCAGCACCAGGAAACGCGGGCGTCGTTCGAGCAGGGGCCTGAGTGCCGGCGCGCGCGGGCTGCCCAGCAGGTGTACCAGCAGGGAGATCTCGAAGCGATGGCGCGGCGGGTTTTCGATGACGGTGGTCAACCTGGTCTTTTCGCCGTAGAGCGCCGGGGGAATGTCGGGACCACCGGGAAAGATGATGCCGTCGGCCTCCTCCACCAGTTGGCCGAACACCCGGCTGCAGTCGTTGCCGGCAAAGACCCTGTCCTCCGGAAGGGAGCAGGTCAGCTCCTCGATCTCCATCCACTCCGGGGCCTCTTCGCTGATGAAGGAACGGGCCGGCTGGTAGTCATCCCACTCGCTGGAGTGGTAGATGCCACGTACGCGCAGGCCCGGCACCCGCAGCAGTCCCCGCCTCACCAGCCCGGCGATGTTGCCCAGTTCGCCGCGGCTGGGATGGGTCAGCAACAGGGTGACCTGCTGCGGGGGTGGTTCGGCGGCCCGGACACCCGCCGCCACCAGCAACCACACCCCCAGCAACGCCGCTGCCGCCAGCCGGTGGCCGGGTTCCGCCCTCCGCTCACCAGGGTTCACTTGCCCGTCCCCCCGGCCTGCCGCAGGGCCCGCTCGACCAACTCGTCGTCGGCCAGAGCGGGCAGGGTCACCCGCAGTGCGGGCTCGGCCTGCATGGCCCGCTGCGCCTGCCACACGGCTCCCGGGTTGCGGGCCCAGGCGCGCCGGGCGATACCGTTGTTGACGTCCCAGAAAAGCATGCGCTGCAGGCGCACCTCGGCCTCGGGGCTGCCGTCGAGCACCATGCCGAAGCCGCCGTTGATGACCTCGCCCCAGCCCACCCCGCCGCCATTGTGCAGGCTCACCCAGGTGGCCCCCCGAAAGCTGTCGCCGATGACGTTGTGCACCGCCATGTCGGCACAGAAGGCGCTGCCGTCGCGGATGTTGGCCGTCTCGCGATAGGGAGAATCGGTGCCGCCGGTGTCGTGGTGGTCACGTCCCAGCACCACCGGTCCGCGCAGGCGCCGCTGGCCCACCGCGCGGTTGAACTCGCGGGCAATGCGGATGCGTCCCTCGGCGTTGGAGTAAAGGATGCGGGCCTGGGAACCGACCACCAGGCGGTGCTCCCGGGCCCCCTGGATCCAGCGCAGGTTGTCGAGCAGTTGCTGGCGGATCTGCTCCGGGGCCTCGGCGGCCATCTGCCCGAGCACCTCGGCGGCGATGGCGTCGGTCTGCTCGAGGTCGTGAGCATCGCCGCTGGTGCACACCCAGCGGAAGGGTCCGAAGCCATAGTCGAAGCAGATGGGTCCCATGATGTCCTCGACATAGGACGGGTAGCGGAAGGAGCCGTCGGGCCGAAGCACCTCGGCACCGGCCCGCGAGGCCTCCAGCAAGAAGGCGTTGCCGTAGTCCCAGAAGGACATGCCCCGCTCGGCCAGGGTGTTGATGGCGGCCACCTGGCGGCGCAGCGATTCCTGCACCAGCTGCTTGAAACGCTCCGGCTCGTCGGCGATCATCCGCCGGGATTGCTCCAGGCTCACTCCCACCGGGTAGTATCCGCCCAGGTAGGGGATGTGCAAAGAGGTTTGGTCGGAACCCAGCTCCACGCTCACGCCCTCGCGGGCCAGCCGCTCCCACAGGTCGACGACGTTGCCCAGGTAGCCGATGGACAGCGCCTCGCCGCTGCGCCGGGCCCGCTCCACGCGCACCAGCAGCTTGTCGAGGTCTTCCTCCACCTCCATCAACCATCCCTGCTGGTGGCGTTTGTGCACCGCCAGGGGATCGATCTCGGCGATCACTCCCACCGCCCCGGCGATAACCGCCGCCTTGGCCTGGGCCCCGCTCATGCCCCCCAGTCCAGAGGAGACGAACACCTTTCCCGCCAACCCCTGATCGCCGGACAACTTCAGGTACAGGCGCCCGGCGTTGAGCAGGGTGATGGTGGTGCCGTGCACGATGCCCTGGGGACCGATGTACATGAAGGAGCCGGCCGTCATCTGCCCGTAGGAGGTCACCCCCAGCGCCGCCAGGCGGTCGTAGTCTTCGGGTTGCGAGTGGTTGGGTATGACCATGCCGCAGGTCAGCACCAGGCGTGGCGCCTGGGGATGCGAGGGGAACAATCCCAGTGGATGACCGGAGTACAGCACCAGGGTCTGCTCCTCGCTCACCTCGCTGAGATACTTCATGGTGAGCAGGTACTGGGCCCAGTTCTGGAACACGGTGCCGTTGCCGCCATAGGTGATGAGTTCGTAAGGATGCTGGGCCACGCGTGGATCCAGGTTGTTCTGGATCATGTGCATGATGGCCGCCGCCTGGCGGCAGCGGGCCGGGTACTCGTCGATGGGCCGGGCGTACATGGGATAGGCCGGGCGGAAGCGGCGCATGTAGATGCGTCCGTCGCCAAGCAGTTCCCGGGCGAACTCTTCCGCCAACTGCCGGTGCCAGGGCTCCGGGAAGTAGCGCAGGGCGTTGGCCAGCGCCAGGCGCCGCCCCCGCTCGTCGAGCACCAGCTTGCGGGGTGGGGCGTGCGAGACGCCCTCCTGCTCGGGAGGCGGAGGGGGAATCTCGTCGGGAATACCGCGCTTGACTTCCTCCTGGAACGAAAGCGTCATGACCTTTTCCTCCTGCTCGAAATCCGCCGCCTGAGTGGACCGCAAACCGGCCCTCCGGTCAAGCGGCAGTACACCACCCGCTTCAACGAACAGGCCGGAGGCGCTTCCGCGTAAAAGAAACTGGCCAGCCGTTCGGGGCCCGCCTATCATGTGGCGGCCATGGTGAAGTCCGAAGACCACCTCGAGGAGGTACTGGAGCCGACCGGGCCCGGACCACGGGTTCCCGGGGGAGGGTTGGGCGAGGTCTGGTTGCTGGCCTACCCGGTCATCGTCACCATGGCCTCGATGTCCCTGATGGGAGTCGTCGACACCCTGTTCATGGGCCGGGTGGGTACCGCCCAGCAGGGGGCGGTGGGGCTGGGGGCGGTGATGTCCTGGACGCTGATGTCGTTTTTCAACGGCACCATCACCGCCGGCAACACCTTCGTGGCCCAGTTCTACGGGGCCCGGCGTTTCCGGGAATGCGGCCGGGTGGTCTGGCAGGTGTACTACATCGCCGTGCTGGCCACCCTGGTGGTCATGCTGGCGGTGTTGCCGCTGGTGCAACCCATGGTGGAGGCCGTGGGCAGCAAGCCGGCGGTGGCCGACTTCGCCTCCCGCTACATGAAGATCCGCCTGCTGGGCGCCGCCTTCGTGTTCAACAACTTCTGCCTGGTGGGTTTCCTGCGGGGCATCGGCGACACCCGTACCCCCATGAAGATCACCTTGCTGGCCAACGGCCTGAACGTGCTGCTCACCTACCTGCTGGTGTTCGGCCGGCTGGGGCTGCCGGCGCTGGGCATCGAGGGAGCCGCCCTGGGCACGGTGCTGAGCCAGGTGGTGGGAGCGGGCACCTACCTGTGGGTGTTTTTGCGCCGCCGCACCGATCGCCAGTACGCCACCCGCCGGCCCCAGGCTCCCGACTGGCAGTTGCTGCGCCGCATCCTGCGCGTGGGACTGCCCATGGGAATGTGGTGGGTGCTGGAGATGGGCGGCTTTACCGTGTTCACCATGTTCGTCTCCACCCTGGGCCAGGTGGAACTGGCCGGGCACCAGATCGTGCGCCAGATGGTACACCTGTCCTTCCTGCCCGGGGTGGCCCTGGGCGTGGCCGCCACCACCCTGGTGGGACAGTACCTGGGCGCCGGTGATCCCGCCTCGGCGGAGCGCAGCGCCCGCAATGCCATTCGTATCGCCCTGGTGATCATGGCCAGTATGGGCCTGCTGTTCGTCGTCCTGCGTTATCCCCTGGCTCGCCTGTTCAACCACGATGAACGGGTGGTGGCCATCGCCGCCCGGCTGTTTCTCTTCGCCGCCGTGTTCCAGACCTTCGATGCACTGGGCACGGTAGCCTCGGGGGCGGTGCGCGGCGCCGGCGACACCCGCTGGCCCATGGTGGTGTCGTTGCTGATGTCCTGGCTGGTGTTCGTGCCCGCCGTCCTCCTGCTGGGCAAGGTGGCCGGGCTGGGGGTGTACGGGGCCTGGACCGGGGCCACCTTCCACATCAGCGTCCTGGGCCTGCTGCTGTACGGGCGCTTTCGCGGCGGCAAGTGGAAGTACATGAAGATCTGACAAGGGTGTCGACCAGGCTCGCCTGCCTGTTTTTTCCAAGCCGTGCTATCATCGTCTCATGCCGCGCTTGCTCTGCCTGTGGCTTTGCCTGCTGCTGGCCGGCTGCCGCTCCCAGCCCGACCAGCCAACCGCTTCGCCCCGGCAGGCCGCTGCCCCGGCCTCCGAACAGAACACCGCCCGGCAACTGGGCCTGCTGCTCATCGATGCCGCCCGCGACGGCGACAGCAGGCGCATCCAGGGCCTGCTGTTCCGTGGTGCCGATGTCTTGGCCCGCGACGACCGGGGCCGGGCAGTGCTGCACGCCTTTTTCTCGCGGCGCAACTGGAGGCTGGACGAGCAACTCCTGCAACTGCTGCTGCGGGCCGGGGCCGACCCGGCGGCCCGCGACGCCAGCGGCAAAACTCCCCTGCACCTGGCCGCCCGCCGGGGCCGGGCCGGGCCGGTACGGGTGCTGCTTGCCGCCGCGGCTTCCGTCGCCGCCCGCGATCGGCACGGCAGCACTCCCCTGCACCTGGCTGCCCGGGCGGGAGCGGTCGAGGTGCTGCAGACGCTGGTGAAGGCCGGCGCCAGGATCGCTGCCGTGGACGAACGGGGTCGCTCGGCGCTGGCTCTGGCCGCGACCGCCGACGAGTGCCCGGCCGGCCTGTGGCTGGCCGGCCGGGGTGCTCGGGTAACCGCCAACGACGCCTTCGGCCGCTCGCCCCTGGCCTGGCTGGCGGGATGCTGCCTGGCTGCCTGCGGGGACGACACCAGCGACGAGGACGCCTGGCCGGACGTCTGCCGGCGGGCCGGGCCCCTGCGCGCGGCGGCCTTGCAGCGGGCGACCCGGGAAGGTTCCCGCCGCCTGGCGGGATTGTTGCTGCTGGCCGGTGCCGATCCCGACGCCCCCGGTTATTTCGATCCGGCCATCGGCGTGGCCGGCATCCGCCCCCTGCAGGTCGCCGCCTGGGCCGGGTACACGGAGATGGCGGCTCTGCTGCTCGATCTCGGCGCCCACCTCCAGGCCACCGATCGCAACGGCTGGACGGCGCTCGACTGGGCGGCCTTCAAGAACCGCCTGGCGGTCGGCCGACTGCTGCTGGCGCGCGGTGCCGATCCCCGCTACCGGGCCCTGGACGGCAAGCAGGCCCTGGAGCGGGTGTCGCCACCCGCCCGGGCCAGCTGGCGACATCTGCTCGACAGGCGCGTTCGCCGGCGGTCTTCCCGCTGACCCGTTCCAGCTGCCGGGCCAGAGCCATGTTTTTACTTGATCACCACCAGCGGCCGGGTACAATAGCTCGCCCGCCCTTGGGCGGCTCATGCAAGGAGTGTCTCATGGCCCGTGTTACCGTGGAAGACTGTCTGCGCAAGGTGGAAAACCGCTTCGCCCTGGTGGTGGTGGCCACCCAGCGCACCCGCCAGTTGCTGGACGGCGCCGAACCCCTGGTCGAGTCCAAGAACAAGCCCACCGTGGTGGCGCTTCGCGAGATTGCCGCCGGCAAGGTCAACGTCCTCTCCGAGGAAGAGCAAGACTAGCGGGAAATCCCTTGAACGCACCCGAACAGCGTCTCTCCGCCCGGCACCACCTGGAGGCGGAATTCGAGCTGGCCGACGGTATCAGCGGTGGCGAGATTTTCTTCGAAAGCCGTGACCTGAGCGGCGGTGGAGTATTTCTCAAGTCGGACCTGCTGCTCGAGGTGGGTGAGATCTTCTGGATCTCCTTCCGGCTACCGGGAACCGAGGTGGCCATTCGCACCCGGGGCAAGGTAGTGCGGGTCAATCGCGAAGCCGATGGATCGGATCCCCGGCAGCAGGCGGGCATGGGCATCCAGTTCCTCGACCTGAACGAAGCCGAGCGCGCCGCCCTGGAGGCCTACCTGCAGGAAGACTAGTGAAGGTGCAGGCGGGCAAGCGCTTCAGCGCTTGAGGCGGCCGAACAGGCCCTTCTTCTCTTCCTTTTCCTTGCGCATCTTGAACAGTCGCAGCTCCCGGGCCACCTCGACATCCTTGGGGTTGAGCCTGTGGGCCACCGACAGGGCCTTGAAGTATTTCTCCTTCTCTCCCAGCTTGTGGTGGACCTTGGCCAGGAACCTGGCCACGTAGAACGACTGGGGGAAGCGCTTGATGAGCGCGACCAGTTCGTCCCGCACTGCCGCCGTCTTCTCGGGTGAATCCTCGCCGCCATCACGCAGGTGTTTCACCCAGGTCTTCCAGGCCTGGTAATCGCCGTTTTTCGGATCCAGGTCGGCGGCCCAGCGGAAGGATTCCGCGGCCTTGGCCAGATCCCGCTTGCGCAAGAAGACCATGCCCTTCTGGTACTGGACGCGCGCCTCCTCGGGGTGCTCCTTGCCGTCAGCGGCCGTCCGCTGCTCGGCTTGTTGTTCGTAGGCCGCTCGCTGATTGGGATCGCTCAACACCTGGTAGGCCTCGTTGATGCGGGCGAAGACGACCTGCATGCGGTGCATGGCCTCCTCGTCGCCCGAGTTGGAAACCCGGTCGGGATGGTAGACCTTGGCCAGGGTGAGAAAGGAGCGCTTGATGGTCTCCGAGTTGGCGTCCTTCTCCACCTCCAGCACTTCCCACAGCGGGGCCTTCTTCACCTGTTCGAACTTGTCGTTGAGCTTGCGCAACAGCTCCGCCGGCACCTTGGACTTCTGGGCGGCGGGCCGGGAAGCCCCGGCGGCCGGGCGGGAGGCGGCCGCCTTGGCTGCCGGTTGGGCAGCCGGGGCGGGGCGGGGTTGTGCCGCCGGTCCGGACGCAGCCTTGGCTCCGGACAGGGGTTGCGCAAAATCCGCCTCCTCGAGTTCCAGCATGCCACAGTACAGCAGGGTCAGCAGCAGCATCATGCCGGCGGTGGTACCGCCCCTGGTGGCGCGCACGAACTGCTGGGGCAAGCGGAACTCGCGCAGTAGCTCCGCGTCCGCCAGATCGTCTGCGGGGAACTCGAACAACTCCTTGCGTTGTATAAACAGGCCGGTCACCTTGCAGGACCTGCCCACCAGCACTTCCAGGCCACGCTTGAGATCCTCGGCGTTGTAGGCGTTCTTGATGCCGTTGTAGACCAGGGCGTAGGGGTTGATGCGCATGGGCTCGTGCGGCGGCGGGATGTCCTCGTCCTCGACGAAGCGGTAGCCGCCGGCCCGCAGGGCGAACAACCTCGACATCTTGCGGGCCAGTTGCAGCGCCAGGGCCCGTTCCAGCTGCTCATCGTCGATGGCGCCCAGTTCCAGCAGGATCTCGCCCTGCAGGCGCTTGCTCTTGGCCATCTCCATGAGCGACTGGTTGAAGGCGGCGTCATCCACGTAGCCCAGCTCCCGCAGTACCTGTCCCAGGTAATCCTGTGATTGGGGATTGTGCACGCCGGCGGGAAACCCTTCCTCGAAGTAGAGCCAGTAGGAGGCATCCTGGTGTTCCAGGTAAAGCATGCCGGAGGCCCGGCGATCGAGCAGGTGCATCACCAGCACCGGCAGCGGCATCTGCTCCAGCGTCCCCTCGGGGGAGAAGGCCGGCAGGTAGTCGACGTCCATGGCCTGGCAGTGTATGCCAGTTGCCGGCGGCAGGCAAGATGCCCGGTCGCCAGCTACTTTTCCGTCAGCGTTCTTTTCAGGAAGATGCCGTGGCCGCGCCGGTAGCGGCTGGAGATGGTCACCGGCAGGTGCCCGGTGATGGTCAGGCGCCCGGCCAGGGCGGCGGCCGCCGCCCGCTGGGAGCTGGGCTGGTAGGAATAGGTGCACAGGTAGCCGGCCACCGTGGGAAAATAGCGCAGCATGTAGGGAGAGGCGAAGGAGACCACCACCAGGGGCCGTGACAGTGTTTTGTAGAGTCTCTGCACCAACCAGGCGTGGTAATGGTTGGAGACGGCCACCACTATCTTGTCGGCATCGGCTCCCAGTTGCTGCAATCGTCGCAGTTGCCGGGCCAGCTGGGCCCGGCTGGGAGCCCGGCTCAGGCGCAGCTGGCGGGCCCGGGGAAGGTATTCCCGGCAGGCTTTCAGGAATACTTCCTGGGCCGCGGCCACCAGCAACCTGCTCTCCGCGCGCAGGGGAAGCACCCCTCCCTCGTTTCTCACCAGGGTGACAGCCCGCCGGGCCACGGTGCGCGACACCGCCTGGTGCAGGCGGTTGGGCAGCCAGCGAACGGAGTCGTCCGTCTGCCGGCGGGAAGCGAACAGCCCCCGCTTCCACTTGAGCCGCAGGATGCGGCGCACCGACTGGTCCAGGCGCTGCCGGCTGATGGTACCGTCGCGTACCGCCTGCAGCAACGCCTGGTATACTTCCTGCTTGCGCGAGGGCGTCCAGATGACCATGATGATGTCGCTGCCGGCCAGGAAAGCCTTGACCGCCGCCTGGCCAACTCCGTAGCGGTCGGCCACGGCGTGCATCTCCAGGTCATCGGTGATCACCACCCCGGCAAACCCCAGCTGGCGGCGCAGCAGCCCTTCGATCAGTGGACGCGACAGCGATGCCGGGGTGCCGCTGGGATCGATCCGGGGCACTTGAACGTGGGCCACCATGACGGCATCCAGCCCCACCGCCATGGCCTGCCGGAAGGGAGCCAGGTCCACCGCCAGCAACTGCTGGCGATCGAGGTCCACCACCGGCAAGGAGTAGTGGGAATCCCGGGAAGTGGTACCGTGGCCGGGAAAGTGCTTGGCC
>QMME01000146.1 GCA_003647095.1 Deltaproteobacteria bacterium | reverse complement strand
TCTTCACTCCCAACAACGATTCCTGCGACGACGGCGACGCCTGCACCGAGGGAGACACCTGCTCCGGGGGAAGCTGCCAGCCGGGCAGTCCCGTGGTCTGCGACGACGGCAATATCTGCACCGACGATTCCTGCGCTCCCCTCAGCGGCTGCGTCTTCATTCCCAACAGCGCCTCCTGCGACGACGGTGATGACTGCACCATGAACGACGTCTGCTCTGCCGGCAGTTGTTCCGGGGTACCCCTGGATGCCGACGGCGACGGCTACGTGGCGGCCTCCTGTTCCGGTGACGACTGCGACGACAACGATGATTCCGTCAACCCCGGTGCCTTCGAAGGGCCGCATGGTGACGCCGTTTGTGCCGATGGCGTGGACAACGATTGCGATGGGGCCACCGATGCCGTCGATCCCGGCTGCCGGCAGTGTACCAGCGATGGCGACTGCTCGGACGGCAACGCCTGCAACGGAGAGGAGACCTGTGTGGCGGGTTCCTGCCAGCCGGGCACGGCCCTGGATTGCGACGATCAGAACCCCTGCACCGACGACTCCTGCGATGCCGTGGCCGGCTGCCAGCACGCCAACAACAATTCCCTGTGTGACGACGGAAATGCCTGCACCACCGCCGATGTCTGTTCCGGCGGCAGTTGCCAGGGCACGACCATCAGCTGTGACGACCTGGACCCCTGTACCGACGACAGCTGCGACCCGGTCCTGGGCTGCCAGCACGCCTTCAACACCGCTTCCTGTGATGATGGCAACCTCTGTACCACCGGCGATACCTGCCAGGCGGGCACCTGCGTGGGCACGCCCCGCGACTGTTCCGGCCTCGATGATGCCTGCAACACCGGCTCGTGCGATCCGCAGAGCGGCAACTGCCAGGCCCTGCCCCGCGCCGATGGCACTTCCTGTGACGACGGCGACGCCTGTACCGGTGCCGATGTCTGTTCCGGCGGCACCTGCGGGGGAACGGCCATTTCCTGCGACGACGGCGATCCCTGCACGGACGATACCTGCGACCCGGCAACGGGTTGCCAGTACACCTACAACACCGCCTCCTGCGACGACGGCGATCCCTGCACGGAAAACGACAGCTGCCAGCTGGGCAGCTGCGCGGGCCAGGAGGTGGACTGCTCGAGCCTCGACGGCAACTGCCTGGCCGGGGTCTGCGACCGGGCCGCCGGTGGTTGCGTCACCACTGCCGCGCCCGACGGTTCCGGCTGCGACGACGGCGATCCCTGCACGGAGAACGATACCTGCCGGGATGGCGTCTGCAGCGGTACGGCGCCGGACTGCTCTTCCCTGGACGACCAGTGTCACCAGGGCCAGTGCGACCCCGGCAGTGGCCAGTGCGTGGCGCAGCCACGCGCCGATGGAACGCCCTGTGACGACGGCGACGACTGCACCATGGGAGACACCTGCCAGCAGGGCGTCTGCCAAGGGGCCATGGAGGTGCCCGATTGTCGACCCGGTGGAGGTTCCGGATGTGGCTGCTCCTCACCGGGCCGGGGAGCGGCTCCCGCCCTGCTGGTTCTGCTGTTGGGGTTGTTGCTGGCTCCCCGGCGCCGCCGCTGAAGGCGGCACCTCATCTGGCCTGATGGAAGGCTACAGAAGCGAGCGACACAATCCCCCGTCGATGGCCAGGGCCGCGCCGGTCAAATAGGAGGCCCGTTCCGAGCACAGGAAAGCCACCAGGGGGCCGAACTCGGCCGGGTCGCCGATGCGCCCCAGCACCCCCTGGCGGGCCCAGCTGTCGATGAAGGCCTGGGGTGATTCGCCGGTGCGCGCGGCCGCGGACTCGGCCAGGTTGCTGACCCGGTCGGTCAGGAAGTAACCGGGGCAGACACAGTTGACGAGCACACCGGACGGTCCCAGCTCCGCTGCCAGGGTCTTGCCCAGTCCCACCACCGCTGCCCGCACGGAGTTCGACAGCACCAGGCCCTCGAGCGGTTGCTTGACGGTGATGGAGGTCATCAGCACCACCCGGCCCCAGCCGCGCTCCTGCATCTGCGGTACCACCAGGCGGCACAGGAAGACGGTGCTCATCAGGTTCAAGTCCACCGCCCGGCGCCAGGCCTGGCTGTCGTGCTGCAGGAACTGTCCCGGAGGGGGGCCCCCGCAGTTGGCCACGAGGATGTCTATCCGCCCGAAGTGCTGCCGGGCCTGCTCTACCAACTTTTCTACCTGAGCCTCCTCCGTCAGGTCGCAGGCCACGGCCAGCACCCGGGTGCCTTCCTGGCGGAGTTTGCCGGCGGCCTGCTGCAGCCGCTCCTCGTCCCGCCCGCAGATTACCAGGCGCACTCCCTCGGCCGCCAGGCTGCGGGCCGCCTCGAATCCCAACCCCCGGCTGGAGGCCGCCACCAACGCCACTCTGTCCGTGATACCAAGGTCCATGTCTTTCCTCCCGGCACCCATGGTCGGCGAGGGAGCGGTCCCCTGTCAAGGGCCGGGCGGGCTGGACTTGCCAGCGAGGGCATTTACGGGTACGACTGGAGCATGACCAAGCACCTGCCGGAAGATACCCGCAAGGAGCAGATTCTCGATGCCGCCAGGCGCTGTTTCATCGACCAGGGCTACTCCGCCACCCGCATGGCAGACATCGCCCGGCGGGCGGGATTGAGCAAGGGCGGGGTCTATTTCCACTTCGCCTCCAAGCGGGCCCTGTTCGATGCCCTGGTGGAGCAGGAATACCACCTGGGCGTGAATTTCCTGGAGAAGGTGGAGCGGGAGAGCCCCGACTGGCGCCGCTTGCTCGAGCGCCTGGCCGGGCACTTCCTGCACTTTTTCCGGCAGCGTCCCGACTACCCGCGCTTTTTCATGGTCATGGCGGAGATGGCCGGTCGCGACGAGTCCATCCGCGCCATGCTGAGTGGTATCCAGGAGGCCTATTTCTCGGCACTGGAACGCCTGCTGCAGCGCGGGGTGGACAGTGGTCAGCTCAAGCCCATCGACTGCCGGGCGGTGGCCAAGCTGCTCAAGGGCCTGCTCGATGCCATCGAGGGCTACCTGGCCATCGGCCTGGAGCTGGACACCGGGCGGCTGCTCCGCAGCGGGGTGGAAATGATCGCCGGCGGCTTGCTGCGGGAGGGAAGCGGTGAGTGATGAAAGTTGCCCTGGCCCAGATCAATCCCGTCATCGGTGACTTTTCCGGCAACGCCGGCAAGGTGGTCGATTGCTACCGGCGGGCCCAGGAACGGGGAGCGGAGCTGGTGGTCTTCAGTGAACTGTGCCTGTGCGGCTACCCTCCCCTGGATCTACTGGCGCGACGTGATTTCCTGCTGCGTTGCGAGGCGGAACTTGATGAACTGGCAGCCCGGCTGGGGCCGGTGCCCGCCCTGGTGGGCTGCGCCACCCTGAACCCGGGGCCGGTTGGGCGCCTGGCCTGCAACTCGGCGGTTCTCATGGTCGCGGGCCGGCGCCGGGCGCAGGTGGCCAAGACCCACCTGCCCAGCTACGATGTCTTCGACGAGGACCGTTACTTCGAACCGGCCACCGGCAGCCAGGTGCTGGAGGTAAACGGCCGGCGCCTGGCGGTGACCATTTGCGAGGACATCTGGCCGGGTCCGGGCCGGCGGCCGCTTTACCACCGCGATCCCCTCGAGCAACTGGCCGGGCAGCAACCCGAACTGCTGGTCAACCTGTCGGCCTCGCCCTTTGAACTGGGCAAGTCCCGCCAACGCCTGCAGCTGCTGGCCGACCAGGCCCGGCGGTTGGGGGTGCCGGCGGTGCTGGTCAACCAGGTGGGGGGGAACGACGAGTTGCTGTTCGACGGGCGCAGCCTGGCCGTAAGCGGCACCGGGAAGTTGCTGGCCCGGGCCGGAGCCTTCGTCGAGGACCTGCTGCTGGTGGACCTCGACGCCGAGCAGCAGCTGCTGCGACCGGCACCGGACGATGGCCCGGCGGAACTGCGGGCGGCACTGGCGATGGGCATCAGCGACTATGCCCGCAAGTGCGGCTTCGAGCGGGCGGTACTGGGCCTGTCCGGAGGCATAGATTCTGCGGTCTGCGCGGTGCTGGCCGCCGATGCCCTGGGTGCCGACAACCTGCAACTGCTGGCCATGCCCTCGGTCTATTCCAGTCCCCAGTCGGCGGCGCTGGCCGAGCAGCTGGCACGGCGCCTGGGAGCCCGCCTGGAAAAGATCTCCATCCAGCCGGTGCTGGACGGCTTCCTCGAGCAGCTGGCCGCTCCCCTGGGCCGGGTGCGGCAGACCCTGGTGGAAGAGAACCTGCAGGCCCGCATTCGCGGCACCCTGGTGATGGCCTTTGCCAATCACCGGGACGCCCTGGCCCTGGCCACCGGCAACAAGAGCGAGCTGGCCACCGGCTACTGCACACTCTACGGCGACATGGCCGGCGGCCTGGCGCCCATCGGCGACGTGCTCAAGACCCAGGTCTACCAGCTGGCCCGGCACTGCAACGAAGGCGGGCAGATCATTCCCCCGGCCATCATCGAGCGCCCTCCCTCGGCCGAGTTGCGCCCCGGTCAGCTCGACAGCGACAGCCTGCCTCCCTACCGGCAGCTCGACCAGGTGCTGCGGCTGTACCTGGACGAAGGCCTGGGCCAGGCGCAGATAGTCGAAAAGCTGGGCGACGGCGGCCTGGTGGAACGGGTGCTCTCGTTGGTGGAGCGCACGGAGTTCAAGCGCCGCCAGGCGGCCCCGGTGCTGCGGGTGACCCGCAAGGCCTTCGGCCAGGGGCGGCGCATCCCCATGGCACGGGTGCCGGGAGTGTAGATGAAGCGTCCCCGGACTTCTCCCGGCGTGTTGTTGCTGCGGGTCGGGCCCGCCGAGGCAGGGCTGCGGCTGGACGTGTTTCTGTCCCGGCGCCTGCATTGCAGTCGCTCGCAGATAGTGCGCCGCCTGGCCGGGAAGGTTCACCGGGCCAGCGGCAGGACCCTCAAGTGGTCGCAGCAGCTGGCTGCGGGCCTGGAGATCCAGGTGCAGGGCCGGCCCCGCCCGGAACCCGATATCGAGGTGCGTTATCGCCTGCTGTTCCAGGACGACTCCTTGCTGGCGGTGGACAAGGCTGCGGGGGTGCCGGTGCACCCGGTCCGCAGCTTCCGCACCCGCACCCTGGTCACCCGCCTGCGAGCCGAGCAGGGTGACGATACCCTGGCCCCCGCCCACCGGCTCGACCGCGAGACCAGCGGGGTGGTGGTGTTCGGCCGGGGCCCGGGGAACACCCGCCGCCTGATGGAGCAATTCGCCGGTGGCAGCGTGCGCAAGGACTACCTGGCCGTGGTGCGGGGCCGGCCCGATTTCGAGCAAGTGGTGGTGGACGTCCCGCTGGGCCGGGACGACGACTTTCCCGTACCCTGCCGCATGCGGGTGGCGGAGCGGGGACGGCGGGCCTGTACCGAGGTGCGCGTGCTCTGGCGGGGGCCCGACCGGGCCCTGCTGCTGGCCCGACCGCGCAGCGGCCGCCAGCACCAGATCCGCGTGCACCTGGCCCACCTGGGCCTCCCCGTGCTGGGCGACAAGCTCTACCAGGATGGCGGCAGCGCCTATCTGAAGATGCTGCGCGACGAGCTGGATGACGCCGCCCGCGAGCAGCTGGGCCACGGACGCCAGGCCCTGCATGCCTGGTCGTTGCGCCTGCGCCATCCCGGCGACGGGCGCCCGCTGCACCTGCTGGCCGCCCCTCCGGCCGACCTGCTGGGCTTGTTGCCGGCCCGGGCCTGGCGACAGGTTGACCTGGAGGCGAGAGAGGAATAGATTCTCAGCTCCATGAGGTACGCAACCTACATCTTGCTTGCTGTCGTTGCCGGCCTGGTGCCGGTGTCCTGCCGCGGTGGCGGCGGCAGCGGCATTCCCCCGGGCCTGATCGCCATGTTCGACGGGGAGTGCCCCGCCGGCTGGAGCCGCTATGAACAACTCGACGGGCGCTTTCCCCGGGGCGCGCTCGAGGCCGGCGGCAGCGGCGGCGAAGAGAGCCACGTACATTCGTTCGACATCACCGCCCGCACTTCCAAGGACGGGGCCCACGTGCACATGCTGGCCCGCGGTGAACAGGTCGAGGTGGACCCGGGCTTTTTCGGGCACGTCGGCATCTACAAGGGTTACCTGCAGGGGTTCGAGGAGGGGGGGCGGGACCGGGCCAAGGCCCTGCGGGCCCGGGCGGTCACCGATTCCGACGGGGCGCACGATCACCTGATCAGCGTCCAGGGAGACACCGAGCCGGCCTCGTCCCTGCCTCCCTACCTGGAGCTGGTCTTCTGCCGCAAGGACTGAATTTCCCGTCCCGGCCGCGATCTCTGCCGTCCATGTTTCGAAAATTCTCCTCGAGGCAGGCAAACTGCTACTGCGGCCATTTCCTTGCACCTCCTCGATCCCGGCGGCCGATCTGGGAAGTCCGCGGAGTAAAGCGGGAGATTCCGGTACCGCCCTCAACGCTCCCGTCGCTCGCCGGCGCCGGCTCGCGCAGACAGGTGAAAAAGCGTTCGGGGCGATCCGCTCGGGGGTGCCGCGGCCTCCACGGGGGGCAGCCCGACCAGCGGTTCCTCGTCCTCGGTGACGAAGAAGCGCACCAGGCCGGCGTCCAGTTCCAGCAGTTGCCGGGCCACGTCACGGCGCACCAGGCCGATTCTCTCCCGGTCCCGGGCCGGCAGCTGGCAGATGGCCAGCAGGCCCCGGGAAAGGTCATGCACCAGGCCGGTAGAGAGCATGAGCCGGCGGATGCCCCCGGAGCGTGACACGAAGTGGAAGGCCACCGGGCCCGGCCGGGCCGGCAGGAACATGTTGCCGGCCAGGATACGGCGTGCCTGGCGCCGCCGGCGTTCCCGTTCGGCCTCCTGGCGTTGCCGTTGTCGTTGTTCCTGCTGCTGCCGGGCCGCCAGCTCCGCCTCTTGTCGCCGGCGGGCCTGTTCGGCCTGCTGCCGGGCACGGTCACGGCGCTTCTTCTCCTCCAGTTGCCGCAGGTAGCGTTCCTGGCGTTGCCGCTCCGCCTCGGCGTCGTCGGGCTTCCGGCCCTGGCGCGCCAGCCGCTGCTGGTGCTCGATCTTTTTCTTCTTCTTGCGATCGACCAGGCCGGCCTTGAGCAGCTTGTCCCGCAGGTTCTGCACGGCGGACCCCCGTGTTCACAGACCCTGGCCCCGGCAGGCGGCGTAGCCGGCGTTGATGCGTTGCAGCAGTTGCCGGCGTTCGTCCTCGGTGACGAAGGCCGCCCGGGCCGCGGCCAGCTCCAGGTGCAGCAGGCGTTCCAGGTCGAAGCCCCAGCGGCTGACGGCCAGGTCGTAGTTGTCGGTGAGATCGGCCCCGTGCATGGCCGGGTCGTCGGAGTTGATGGTCACCGCCAACTGCTGCTCGTCGAGCCGGGGCAACGGGTGGCTGGAGACGTCGTCGACGCAACCGGTCTGGTAGTTGGAGATGGGACACATCTCCAGGGCCACCCGGCGCCGGCGCACCAGCTCGATGACCCGGGAGTCGTTCACCGTCTCCAGGCCGTGGCCGATACGCTCGGCACCCAGCACCTCGATGGCCGAGGCCACCGAACCCGCGTCCGTCCCCTCGCCGGCGTGGACGGTGACATGCAGCACCCCGGTGTCTCTCACCCGGGCGAAGAAATCGCCGAACAGCCGGTTGGGATGGCGGAACTCGTCACCGGCCAGGTCCACGCCCACCACGCCCAGGTGGTGGCAGCGCAGGCCGTCCTCGACGATGCGTGGCCAGGATTTCGCGTCCAGTCGCTCGCGGGCGAAGGTGAGCAGGAAGTTCACCTGGCAGCCGGAATCCTCTCCGGCCAGGCGACCCGCCTCGCACACCGCCTGGATGACTCCCAGCACCTGCAGGCGGCTTTCGCGGGTCAGGTGTTCGGGGCTGAAGCGCAGTTCCAGGTAGACCACTCCCTCGGCCGCGGCGTCCTCTACCGCCTCGCGTGCCACCCGCTCGACATCGGCGAAGGAGCGGTACCAGTCGGCGCGGAACTTGGCCAGGAAGTTGTCCAGGGTGCGCGGCTGGCCCTCGCGGAATGTCACCTGCGGCGCCAGGCTGGCCTCGCTGTCAAGCGGTAGATCCAGGTTGTAGCGCCGGCCCAGCTCCAGGAGGGTGCCCAGACGCAGGGAGCCTTCCAGGTGGCGATGCAGGTCCACCTTGGGCAGGCCCAACAGCAACTGTCTGCGTTCGTCGTTTTCCACCGTTTGCCTCCCGCGCGGTTCGCCGGGAGCATTCTACGGCGCAGCGGGGCGGGGAGCAACTTGCCCCGGACGGGGCAAATTCTGTTATCATGGAAGCAACGCTTTTCGACATGGAAAGAGGTGCTCCCATGAAAAGCACGAGTTGCCTGGTCATGGCGACCCTGCTGGCGGCCTGCGGCAGCGGCTCCGGCGGGGAACAGTGCACCCCCCAGGTCGCCACCGTCTGTCCCGACGGCAACCTCTACTGGCAGGACTCCTGCGGCCGGCGGGGCGAACTCATCGAAAACTGCCCCTGCGGCTGCGACGATCTCGGCCTGGCCTGTCTTACTCCTTGTGACTGCCAGCCCCAGTGCGCCGGCCGTTGCTGCGGCGACAACGGCTGCGGCGGCGTCTGTCCCGACCAGTGCCCGGCGGGAACCAGCTGCAACCCGCAAGGCTGCACCTGCCAGGCCTGCTCGGCGGAAAGCTGCCAGTCCCTGGGCAAGGACTGCGGCCAGTGGGACGACGGTTGCGGGGGCACGCTCGATTGCGGTGACTGTCCCGGTGGTTCCTGCAGTGCCGACGGTCACTGCAGCTGCAGCACCGGCGAACGTCGCTGCCAGGGCCAGAGCCTGCAGGAGTGCCAGGGGGGGCAGTTCGTGGAGGTGAGCCGCTGTGGAGACGAGCAGTACTGCAGCAGCGAGCTGGGGTGCCTCGACTGCGACCCGGCCGGCGGCAACGTCTGTTACCAGGGCAACGTGCACGCCTGCAACCCCGACGGCAGCGTGGGCGATCTGCTCGAGACCTGCTGGACCGAGCAGTGCGTGGCCGGCAACTGCGGCGACCCGGCCTGTCCCCCCGAGACCATGTACGTCTACGTCGTCGACGACAGCTACCGGCTGCTTTCGTTCAGCCCGGCCGCCGCCGGCGATCCCTTCCGTCTCATCGGCAATCTCGACTGCCCGGCCGGTCCTTCCTGGCCGGACTGGTCGGGAGGCAACCCGGCCACTCCCTTTTCCATGTCGGTGGATCGCTCGGGCCGGGCC
>QMME01000145.1 GCA_003647095.1 Deltaproteobacteria bacterium | reverse complement strand
TAGCCGAGGTTGCCCAGCGCCCTGGCGGCGGCACCCCGGACGACGTAGTTGTCATCGGAAAGCGCACCGACGAGCGGTTCCACCGAGCGCTGGTCGGCAATCCGTCCCAGCATGACGGCGGCCTTGATGCGTACCTTGAAGCTGGATTCCCGCAGTTTCTGCGCCAGGAAGGCAACCTTGTCATTGCCGGCCCGCGCCGGCCCGGCCGACAGGACCACGCCGACAACAAGCAGGGCCAGCAGCCCCTTGAGCTTGCACCCGCTACGCTTCGTTTCCTTGGCCATCAACTTAAGCAGGCTAGCACGGAGCCTCGGTAATCTCAAGGTATTTCTGCCCACCGGGGGTTGACAGGAAGGGAAAAGGATGCCATCACTCAGTACACTGGAATATGGCAGAATAGCAATGACATTCCCTGGGAAAGGGGGTCCGAGATGAAGCAATTGGTAGCGCTGGTAACCACGGCGATGGCACTGTCGACGCTGGCCGGCTGCCAGCAGGAGTGCAAACCCAATCAGGATGTCGAGTGCTGGATCAACGCCTTGTCGGACTCGCAACGGGTGGAGAAGGCCGTCGAAAACATCAGGGAAATCGGAGACAAGAAAGCCGAGCCGGCGCTGCTCGAGGCCTTCAAGAGCAACGAGGACAAACCGGCCATCAGGGAGAGGATCGCCGAGATCTTCCGCAAGTGGCATACCAGCGAGGCCGTGCCGGCGCTGCTGGGTGCCATCGACTACACCGTCGGCCCGGACAAGGAAGGACGCCGTGCCAAGCGCACCAATCGCATGAACCAGAAGATCGCCTCCGCCCTGGGCGAGCTGGGAGACAAGTCGGCCATCCAGCCCCTGTTGCGGCTAATGAAATCCACCAAGTCGCCGCAGGTGCAACGCGCCGCCATTCGCGCCCTGGGCAAGCTCAAGGCCCGGGAGGCCGTGGGCGACCTCATCGCCCTGGTCGAGGACAGCACCGCCCACAAGATCATCCGCATGAACGCCATCTTTGCCCTGGGAGAGATCGCCGATCCCCGGGCCGTCCCCACCCTGGTACTGTCGCTCTACCGGGACAAGGCCTACTACTTCTTCCAGGCCGGCCTGGCCCTGGTCAAGATCGGCCAGCCGGCCGTGGAGCCGCTGGTGAAAACCATGATGGGCCAGAACCTGGACGCCAAGCGCCTGGTCGAGGGCAACATGGAGATCCTGGCCGGAGCCCTGGAGAGCAATGCCGCCAAGGTACTGGGCGACATCGGCGATCCCGCGGCCGTCGAACCGCTCTTGAAGATGGTGGAAAAGGTCGAAAACTGGGAGGCCGAGACCAACAAGCTGCTCACCATCACCCGCCTGATCACCGCCCTGGGTTCCATCGGCGATCCCCGCGGCCTGCCGGTGGCAGTCAAGTACCTGTCCAAGGAGTTCTGGGACGTGCGTACCATCTGCGCCGACACCATCAACAAGATCGGCGATCGCTCAGCCATCAAGGAGCTGCTGAAGCATGCCACCAGCGGCGAGCATCCCAAGACACGCGCGCCCCTGATCGAGGCCATCGGCAACCTGGGCACCACCGAGCAATTGGCGGACCTGCGTCAAATCGCCGAGAAGCAGAAGGACCTCACCGTGCAAAAGGCCGTCAAGGAGAGCATCAAGCGCCTCGAGGCCTACCAGCAGTGCCAGCAGAAAGCGCAGTGTTGGATCGGCAAGCTGTCCGACAAGGAAGCCGCCGTGCGTGAAAAGGCCGCCTACGAGCTGGGACGCCTCAAGTCCCCGGAGGCCCTGGACGCGCTGATCAAGGTAATGCGCGATCCCTCGGAGAACGTGCGCTTCGCCGTCATCTGGGCCCTGGACAAGATCGGCTCCAAGAAAGCGGTTCCGGCCATCGAGAAGCTGGTCAAGGAAGAAAAAGGCAGCGCCCGTTACAAGGTGGTGAACTACAACTACCAGTTGCTGGCGGCCCGGCTGAGCAGAAGCGGCAGCTGACAGCACCATTTCCCCCTGCCCGGCTGTCATTCGTTTCCTGCCGGGTACCTGCCCGATACGGACTGGATTCGGTGAAATCGCTCCTCCGCAGTGTCCGCGCCCGCCAGGTCAACCCGGCACCACCACGCTGGGAGGTGGCCTTCGGCCGGGCAGCGGTGCTGGAAGTGGATCTGGGCTGCGGGCGGGGCAGCTACGCCCTGGAAAGGGCGCGGCGCCGTCCCGGCTTGAACATCGTCGCCCTGGAGGCGCGACGCAAGTGGGTGGAGAAAATCCGCCAGCGTTGCCGGCAGGAGAACATTGCCAACCTGCGGGCCATTCGCTGTGACGTGGCCCAGGATCTACCCCTTCTCTTCGCTCCGGGCAGCGTGGGGGGATTCACCATCCACCACCCGGATCCCTGGTGGAAGAAGCGCCACCGCAAGCGCCGGCTGGTGCGTCCGGAACTGGTACGACAGCTGGTGGAGCTGCTCGAGATCGGTGGCTGGATCTACCTGCAAACGGACGTTCCCGGTCTGGCGGTCGAGGCCCGCCAGTGTTTCACCGCCCAGCAACAACTACGCCCCCTCGATGCCCGGCGACACCGGGAAGAGATACTAGGGGGAATAATGTCCCACCGGGAAAGCAAGTGCCGGCAACTGGGCATTCCCCTGGAACGCCTGGCCTACCGGAAGGTGGGCGGCGGGGTGAAACCATGACCCGGGTCATCTTCCTGGCCGATGCCCACCTGCGCGGCCCCGCGGACACCAACCAGCAATGCCTGCTGGAATTCCTGGAGGCGCAGACAGCCGACGTGCTGGTGCTGGTCGGGGACATGTTCGAGTACCTGGCCGGGCGCAACTACGCCGCGGAAGATGCCTACCGACCGGTGCTGGAGGCACTGGCCCGGTTCCCCCGCCTGCACTTTTTCGAGGGCAACCACGATTTCGACCTGAGCCCGGAGATTCCCGGCCTGGGTAGCTGTCGACTCTGGCCCGGCGGGGGGCTGCTTACCCTGGACGACCGACACGTCTGGGTCACCCACGGGGATCGCGCCAGCCCCTGGGACCTGGGAACCAGGTTGCTGCGCCAGGCCCTGCAAAGCCGGCCGCTTCGCCTGCTGCGCGACCGGGTCCTGCCCCAGTCCTGGTTGTTCCGATTCGCCCTCGAATTCGCCGGCTGGTCGCGACGGGGATTCTGGCCCGGACGCCAGCAGGAAGCGGTACACGCCCGGCGCCGGGCCTGGCGCCAGGGCCTGGCCGCCGGCGCCCAGGCGGTGGTCTTCGCCCACACCCACGTTGCCCTGCTGCAGCGGGCCGGGCCGTTGCTGCTCGCCAATCCGGGGCCGGCCGTCCGGGGTGGCAGCTACCTGGAGCTGGCCGGGGGAGTGTTCAGCCTGCGCAGCATGCCCGACGGCAAGATCCTGCCTCCCGGTGAACTCGAGTTGGACTGACACCCCGCTGTCTGGACCGGCACCGGTCTCTGGCCAGGCAGCGAAACGACTATTTGACAGCTCCGGACCTGATCATCTATTGCTGTTCCATGTACCGGGCCTGGTGGCAAATCATCCGCCCCCGCCAGTGGGTGAAGAACCTGTTCGTGCTGGCTCCCCTGCTGTTTGCCCGCAAGCTGTTCGAGCAACTGCTGCTGGTGGAGGCTCTGGCGGCGACTGCCATATTCTGTCTGCTCAGCAGCAGCGTGTACATGTTCAATGACGTGGTCGATGCCGAATCAGACCGTCATCACCCCCAGAAACGCCACCGGCCGGTGGCGGCCGGCGTGCTGCCACCCCGCCGGGTGCTGCCGGCGGCGGCCGCACTGGCTGCACTGGGCCTGCTGGCAGCCTGGCTGCTGAGACCGGCCTTTGCCCTGGCCGCCCTGGCCTACCTGCTGTTGAACCTGCTCTACACCCTGGTCCTGAAGCGCTACGCCTTCGTCGACGTGGCGGTCATCGCCGGCGGCTTCGTCCTGCGAGTGGTGGCCGGGGCGGAGGCCATCGACGTGGCCATCTCCCGCTGGCTGGTGGTCTGCACCTTCTGCCTGGCCTGCCTGCTGGGCCTGGGCAAGAGACGTCACGAGTTGAGCAGCGGCGGCGGCGCCGGCAACAACGGGCGCCGCTCCCTGGCCGGCTACCGCATGCAACCTTTGCACCGGCTGGAGAAGATCCTGGCCGCCGTGACCATAGTGGCCTACCTGAGCTACAGCCTGGACCCCTTGACGGTGGCCAAGTTCGGCACGCGGGCACTGGTCTTCACCTCCCTGTTTCCGCTGCTGGGAATGCTCAGGTACCTGCAACTGGTGGAGAGAAATCCCCAGACAGCCCCCACCGACGCCCTGGTGACCGACTGGCCCACCCTGGTCAACCTGGCCTGCTGGGTAGCGGCGGTGATCTTCATCCTCTACCACCGTTGAATCGCAACAGCCCCCTGACCCGCCGAACCACCCGGAAATACTGTGAGCTTGACAACACAAGACATCTTTCCTATCGTCTAATTCCATGGTTGCGGTCACCAAAAAATCCATCGTTCTTCCCCTGCTGCTGGTAACCTTGGCGATTCCCGGGGGCCTGTGCCCGGCGGCCACCGTGTCGGGAACGATTCCGGCTTCCTGGCTGGCCGACAGCGGACAGCCGGCTGACGGTTTCTGGCGCCTGCCCCTGGCTCCCCGGCCAGCGCCACTGCGCAAACCGGCCCTGGTGGTGTTGCTTCCCCGACAAGCGGTTCCCCAGACGGCATCCGTCGACAAGGTCACCGTGGCGCTCGACAGCGTTTCCCTGTCCCCCCCGCTGGTCCTGGTGCGCGTCGGCCAGAAGTTGGAGCTGGTGAACAATTCCCGGCTCCAGCATACTTGTCATGCCCGGGGCAGCAACAAGTTCGCCACCGGCCCGCTGAAAAGCGGGGGGCACTTCGAGCAGGCCATCGAGCACCAGGGCGCCTTCGAGATTTCCTGTTCGGGGCTGCCCGCGGGCCGGGCCACCGTACTGGCGGCGGCCACGTCCTTCGCGGCCCGAGTCGACAGCAGCGGCAGGTTTTCACTGGATGCGGTACCGGCGGGCGACTACCTGGTGAAGACCTTTGTCGGCAACGCCTGGAAGGATGAACGCCCCTTGCACGTGGCTCGTGCCAACATCACCATCGACTTCGAACAAGCCCCCACGAAAGCCACCAAGAAAACCGCTCCCGCCCCGGCCAGGGTGGAGGCGACGTCTCACCGGCCAGCGGCACCGGAAAAGCCACGGCCGGCCGCCCGCAAACCGCCGGCCAGGACGGCTGCTCCGCGTGGCAAGCCGGCGACGCCGGCGGCATCGGCCAGCCAGCCGGCCGCGAAACCGGCAGCGGCGGCCAAGCCGAGCCCCAGGCCGGCCGCCACCCAGCCAGCCGTGAAGGATCGGGCCGCGGCCGGCACCAAGCCGGTTGACAAGAAACCGGCGACGAAAAAGGAGGCACCGCGACCGGCGCCCGCCAAGGCGGCACCGCCGAAGCCCAAGAGCCCGGACAAGGCCGCACCGGTCAATGAGAAACCCGTCTTCAAGGACGTGGAGCCGGAGATAGAAATCGAAGAGGAATAACCCGCTGCGCGGCAGACACAGCGGGAACGGAGCACAAAGAGGAGCCAATGGCGAAACTCAAGAGCATCTTCATCGTGATCGTTGTCGTGGCCGCGGGGACACTGGGCGCCATCATCGGGCTGAACCGTCTCCAGCAACAGAGAATGGAAGAGGAATCACGATTGCTGGAGGGAACGGGCCTGGTGGTAAGCAACCTGGTTCGCAGCCAGCAATTCCAGGCCATCCAGCGCCTGGCGGCTCATTCCCATGATGATGAACTGGTTCCCCTGCTCGACAAGCTCCCCGCCGTGGAACGGAGCAGCAAGCCGGAGGTCGTTCGCCAGGCACTGGCCCCGGCTCACCAGCAACTCTTGCCCCTTCTGGAAAAACTCGCCCGTTCGCTGTCGCTGGAAAACCTGGCCGCCGTCTCCGGCGATGGCCTGGTGGTAGCGCAGAGCGGCACGGGAGATGCCTACGGGCAGAACTGGCGAGGGCTGCCGGTGGTGGCCGAGTGCCTCCAGGGTTATGGGCGAGATGGCTGGTACGAAATGAACGACCAGCCCACGTCCATGGTTTTCGTGCCGGTCTGGAACGGCAGCGGCAAGATCGTCGGCTGCCTGGGAAGCCTGACCCCGCTCAATGCCGCAACCCTGTCTCGCTGGTCGAAACCACTCGGCCTGGAGGCTGCGTTGTTCTCGGGCAAGCACTTGCGCACGGTGACCTTGAGTGATGCCACGTCCCTGCGCGAGGTTCTGCAAGAGGGAACAGTGGGGGAACAGAAACTTTCCTTCGTGGGAAAGAACCAGCACGTACCCTGGTTGTTTCCCCAGCAGGCGGCATTCGCGGTTTTCACGGTGAAGCTGCCCGGTCAATCCGCCAACCTGCAACTGGCCCTGGTCAAGCCCCTCGAACCCTGGCTGCAGCCGCTGCTCAAGGCGCAACGAAACATCTTCTTGGGAGCCGGGGCCTTGTTCCTGGTCGGCCTGTTGCTGGCCCTGGTACTGTCCGGCAGCAAGACCGACAAGCAGTTGAACAGGCTGCTCGACTCGGTGAAGGTCCTCTCCGAGGGAGGAAGCAGTTCCCTGGACGTCAACGAGTTCTCCGGGGTGGTGGCCCAGTTGGCCATCGACATCAAGTCCCTGGCCGAACGAAACGGCGTCCGCCCGCCCATGGCCAATGGAGTCTCGGCCACGGCGGCGGCGGTATCCGATTTCTCTCCCTCGACACCACCCGCAGCTCCCGCCGAAGAGCAGGCCCCGCCGCCGGCAGCGACGGCAGCGGATTCCGCCCCGTCAACCCTGGATTTCGAATCTCTCCTGGGCGAGGCGTCCCAGCCGGAATCGGCTCCGGCCAAGCCGGCGGAACCAGCGGCCAGCAGCGAACCGGCCCCCGAGCCGGAGCCGGCAGAGGCCCCGCCAGCGGCAGAGATTCCACCGCCACCGGCACCGGCAGCCGCCGGCGGCGGTCCGCGCGTTGATGTACCAGGAGATCTGGCCAGCATATTCGGCGAAGGCGATGATACCCGCGAATTCGATGCCTCTTTCCAGCCCCAGGCCGCCATGGAAGAGGCCGCCAGGCAGGACATACCGCCACCTCCGCCAGTCGCCCCCGCCCAACCGGCCACGGTGCAGGCTACGGACACCCTTCCCCCTGACCTTGACGAGGGGGATGAGGACGAGATCTCCTCGTCCGACTATCGACCCGATGCCACCGTCATCGCGGAAGTGCCCAGCGAACTGATTTCCCTGGCCCAGAAGGCATCGCCGGAGACACCGCAGGGAGGAGGAGTCCGGGAAATACCTCCTCCACCCAGTCCAATTCCTGCTCCGCCGGTGGTATCGTCACCGTCCATTCCACCCCCGCCGGTTTCCCCGGCCGCCGATGCGGATCCGTTGGAAAAGCATTTCCAGGAGGTATTCGAGCGTTTCCTGGAAACCAAGAAACAATGCGGTGAATCCACCAGCGGGTTGTCCTACGAAAAGTTCGCCCAGAAGTTGCGCAAGAATACCGCCGATCTGAAAGCACGTTACCAGTGCCGGACGGTCAAGTTCCAGGTCTACGTGAAGAACGGCAAGGCCGCCCTGAAAGCCACCCCCATCAAGTAGTCTCTCGTCGATAGGCCGGTACCAATACCGGGGAGCACCACTGTCCGGGCCACGGTGATTACTCCCTTGTCGTTTCCCGCTGGAGCATCACCCGGCGCGCCAGGCGGCCGTTGGCCAGCAGCAGCAGGAGCAACAATGCCCCCCATTGCAGCAAGCAGGTTCCCAGCGACGTCGGCAGCAGGGGATTGCTCCAGTTCGCTCCCTGCCACTGGCTGGATTGCCAGAACCACCAACCCAGCATGGCTGTTCCGGCCAGGGGAATCACCGCCAGCAGAGACCAGCGGAACCACCATCTGGTCAGGGCACGACTATTGGAATCGATTAGTTCATCCAGTCCGTGGCGCAGCGCTGCTACACAAAACAATTCACCCGACACCAGCAGACCCAGTCCCCAGACCCAGTCCTGGTTGCTGAAGAAATCCGGCCACAGCGCCGAAGGGGTGGCCGCTGCCAGCGACAACAACAAGACTGCAGGCAAGGCCCGGGCACGCTCCCAGCCCAGGTCCGCCAGGGCCCGCACCGCCAGTTCCACCATGGCGATCAGGGAACTCACGGCAGCCATGAGCAAGGCAGCGAAGAACACCAGCAGTACCACCCACCCCCAAGATCCCATCTGTAGAAACAGGCGTGGCAACCAGACGAAAGCCAGACCCTGGTTGCCCTGGCCGGCAACCGCCAGTGCCTCGTCGACAGGCAAGAAGGCAAAAAGCGTGGGCACGACGGCCAGTGCTGCCAGCAGGGAAGCAGCGTTGTTTCCCAGGCCGGCAATCAGGCAGTCGCTGGTCACGTGAGAGCGGGTTCCCCCGTAACCGGCGTACACCAGCAACAACCCCCAGCCGGCACCCGTCGACCAGGCAGACTGGGAAAAGGCTTCCAGCCACAGGCGTGGATTGGCCAGGCGGGAAAAATCGACAGCGAACAGGTGTTGCAACCCCGCCTGTGCTCCCGGCAGGGAAATTGCCTTCAGGGCTGCCACCGCCAGCAGCACGAACAGGCTGGGTACCAGGATGCGACAGGTCTTCTCGATGCCGGCTCTCACCCCAAGTCGCACCACGGCCGCCACCACCGCCAGGCACAACGCGGTCGCTCCCACGACCAGCCAGGAACCCTGTACCTGTCCCCAGCGCCCCTGCAGCCCGGCAAGATCCCCGGGAAGAAAAGGTGTCTGCAGCAAGTAGATCAGGCACCAGGCCGTCACCACGGAATAGTAGAACATGATGGCCACGCAACAGAGCACGATGAACCCACCCGCCCAGGCCCAGCGCCGCCCCAGCATGCCCACCAGGGCCCGCAAGGGACTTCCTCCCCATTTTCGTCCCACGGCGTATTCGACCATGAGCAAGGGCAGCGACCACACCAGCAAAGCCACCAGCCAGGCCAGGATGAAGGCCCCTCCACCCTGGGCCGCGACCACCCGTGGGAAACGCCATATGTTGCCGGCCCCGATGGCCATGCCCAGGGCGGCCGCCACCAGGCCCCAGCGCGAGGAAAAGCGTTCAGTCCCGGCCATGCAATATGTCCAGTTCCTCGGCGATTCTGTCGCGCAGCAACTCCTCGGTG
>QMME01000144.1 GCA_003647095.1 Deltaproteobacteria bacterium | reverse complement strand
CGGCCCCGGCTTGCAGGCCCCGGTGTCGATCCTCGGGACTGCCCCGGGTGGTAACCAGGATCACCGGTATCCGCGACAGCCGGCTGTCGCCCTTGACCCGGCTGGTGAGTTCGAATCCGTTCATACGGGGCATTTCCACGTCAGAGATGATCATGTCGAAGGTATCCTCGGCCAGCTTTCTCATGGCTTCGCTACCGTCTCCCGCCTCGATTACCTCCAGACCAAGCGAAGTCAACAGGGAGCGTTCCAACTCGCGAGTTATCAGGGAATCCTCGACCAGCAGGATGCGGCGGGGGCGTTCAGCGGATTCCGGGGGTGCGCTCCGCACCGACACCCGGGCTCGTCCTGCCAGCGCCACCAGCGCACCGGCATGCAACAGCGGAATGGCGGTGCCGTCCTCCAGCATGGCTGCCCCGGAAAGGCCGCGTACTCCTTCCAGGAAACGACCCAGCGGTTTGATGGTCAGCTCCCGTTCGCCGACCAACTCGTCCACCACCAGGCCCAGGAACTTACCACCATGTGCCAGCACTACCACCGCCAGCCGTTCCGGGCCAGCCAGCGGCAGCGCTGCCAGGTCCAACAACTCGGCGGCGGAAACCACCGGAATGGTGCGCTCGGCGATGACCACCGCCTGGCCACCACCGGATTCCAACAACTCCTGCGGCGTGATGCGGACGATACGGTCGATAAACGTCGCCATTATGGTGAACAGGCGTCCGGCTGACCGGAAGATCAGCACCCGGGTAATGGCCACCGAGGTCGGCAACTCCAGGGAAAAACTGGTTCCCTCTCCCGGGCGACTACGGACATGGACGACTCCTCCGAACTCCTGGATGCGGTTCTTGACCACGTCCATGCCCACACCTCGTCCCGACAGCTCGGTTGTCTGTCGTGCCGTCGAGAATCCCGGGGAGAAGATGAGTTCCAGCACGGCCTGGTCGTCGAGGTTGGCCGCTTCCTCCGCCGGCAACAGGCCACGGGCAATACCTTCCTGCCGGACCTTTTCCATGGATATGCCCCGGCCATCATCTGCCACCTCGACAACCAGCCGATCCCCGGCCAGCCGTGCGCGCAGGAACAGGTTGCCGGTTGCCGGCTTGCCCGCTCGCCGGCGTTCCTCGGCGTCCTCCAGACCGTGATCAACGGAGTTGCGAATCATGTGCAGCAGCATATCGCTGAGGGCATCCAGGACACTTCGATCCACCAGGGTGCTGCCACCCTGCACGTGTACCTCCAAGCGGCGACCGTGCTCCCGGGCCAGATCGCGAGCGGCCTTCTTGTAGCGATCGAACAGGGTGGCTATGGGCAGCAAGCGCAGCTGGCGGACCTGTTCGATTACCTGTTCCAGGGAGTTGGCCATGCCGCTGGTGCGATCCTGCAGCTGGCGTCGAAACTGGGCCAGGGCCCAGGGCAACTCCATGGCTGGCCCGTCGGCCAGTTGCCTCAACTGGTTGATATCGGCATGCTCCAGCGACAACGTTTTCAGGGTCGAGCCCAGGGTGTCGATGGCGGACTGCAGATGTTTGAGGGATTGGCCCAGGTCACGCAGGTTCAGGTAGGAAGTGAACAGATCTCCGGCCAGGTCCGCCAGGCCGTCCAGCTTGCTGCCGCTGACCCGAACCACGTCGGCAACCGAGAAAACCGGCTTGTCGTCAGTAGCCGGTGCAGGCTTGCCGGCGGCAGGTGAAGTCGACGGTTTGCGGGCGGCAACGGGCTTTTCCCCCTCCCAGCTGCGTAGCCGGCGGCAGAACTCGTCGACATCTGGTTCGCGACCCTCCGTCACCAGGCTGGTTACCGCGTCCAGGCAATCGGTCATCTCGTCGCGGAAACCGGCGGCGGAGGGAAATCCCTCATCACGTATTTTTTTCAGGGCGTCTTCAAGGGCGTGCACCATCTTGCCGCCCCCGGAAAAGCCCATGATGCGTAGTTCTCCCTTGAGGGTGTGGACCTCGCGCATGAGCTTGTCGACCAGGCTGGAGTCGCTTGGTTCCGCCAGCAGCCCGGAGAAGCTTTCCAAGATGGTCTCGACACGTTCCGAACATACCTGGCGGAACTTCTGCAACAGCGCCTGCCTGGTTTTCTGGGAGTCCACCGTGCTTTTTCCCGTGATCTACACAGGTCTGGTAAGGTGCTTGCCGACCTCTTCCAGCAAACGTTCCATGCTCCAGGACTTGGAGACGAAACCATCGGCTCCGGCGGCCCGGGCACGCTGCTCCAGTTCCTGGACGTCGATGTCGGAAAAGAGCAGGATGGGCACGTCGTCCAGTTGCCGGGCCTCCTTGAAGAAGGCCAGGGCATCGTCGCCGAGGATTTCCGGCATGTTGATATCCATGATGATCAAGCCGGGAGAAAACTCGACTATGACCCTGTCCAACTCTTCCCAGCGCGCGGCCGTGCGGACCGTGTAACCTGCCGATTCCAGTGCTGTCGAGGCCATGGCCAGCACGATTTCGCTGTCGTCGACGATGGCGATTCTTTCTCCTGCCATGGTTCAGTCATCCTTGTCTATGGGGCTTCGGTTCAGGAGTTGTTGCAGTGAGTCAAACAACTTGCCAAAGAGAATGGGCTTGTCCAGGTAAAGATCCGCTCCTGCCTGGTAGGCTTCCCGGCGGGCCTCGTCCCCGCCCACGCTGACGACGATCACCGGCAGATTTCGGTAAGCTGGTTGCTCGCGGAGCTTGCGCACGAAGCGGCCCCCGTCCATGACGGGCATGTAGAAATCCACTATGGCCAGGTCAATGGAGGTGCCCTGGATTAGCCCCCAGGCCTCCTGGCCGTTGCTGGCCTCGAGCACCTGCAGTTGCTGGCGGCCGGTTGCCCGGGAACGATGATAGCGGCGTAGTCCGAAGCGTATCATCTCCAGGACCAGGGGGTTGTCCTCGGCCAGCAACACCCGAAAAACGTTCTCTTTTGTATCAGTACTATCGCCGCTGGAGGTCACGGCTGGCCGGGAAAGCTGCTCGATGAGCTGGCGAATCTCCCGCTCCTGCTCGGGAGACTCGTAGATGAAAGCCACCCCGATTCCGGCCGGCTCGTTGTCGGTGGCTTTCTCGCCGCCGCGTATCCAGCGCACCTCGCCGTGACAGCGGATAGGATCGAGTATTCCTGGGAAGGAGATGTCGAAAGACAGCTTTTCACCAACCTGGAATAGCTTGGTAGTGGCGATGAACAGGCCCCCACCACTGACATTGGCGGTGTAGTCGGCAAGAAAGTCCTGGGGGGAATCATACTCGACCTTGAGCACGATCTCCAGGCGGGGATGACGGCGGTTCTCAACCGTTCCACTCATGACTCGCACCCTTTTTCCGGTTCCAGGGTTACTGCCATTTCATTGGCGGCCAGCCGGGCCAGGGCTTCCAGGTCCAGCACGGCGCAGAGAGAATCCCCCTCCTGGCAGAATCCGGCCAGTACGCAGGGCCGCGACCAGTCAGACAGTACGGCAGGCAGTGGTGTAATGGGGTAGGCCTGCAAGTGGTCTCTGGGGATGTCCTCGACGGCGAATCCCCAGGTGCCGGTTTCGTTTTCGAGTATCAGGGTCCGAGTGGGTTTCCCCGCCGGCAGTTGCAGCAGCTCGGCCAGGTTGACCAGTTGTCCGCGGGTGCCGCCATTCTTGGCCGGGGGTAGATGCCAGTCGGCGCCGGCGATGTCCCTGACTGTCAGGGCCAGGGTGGCGAAACGCCGGCCCCCGCTCTGGAAGAACAACAGCTGCTTGCTGCCGGCTCCCTGGCCTGCCGTTGTGTTGCTGGTGACGTTCACGAGGCTACCTGCTGGCGGCTCTTCTCGAGCAGCTTGTTCATGTCCAGGATGTAGACCAATACCTCCTGGTGGCGTAGCTGGGACTGCAGGCATTCCTGCAAGGTGGCCGGCAAGGTGCTCAACGGTGTCTCGCTCAGCCCGGCGGGATAAGACTTGATTCCCAGCACCTGCTCGGACCACAGGCCGAACTCCACGCCGTCAACTGCGAAAAGGATCAGCCGCTTGCGGTTGTACGTTGTAGTGCTTTCCAGGCCGAAGAAACCAACCAGATCGATGACCGGTACGATCTTTCCCCTTACCGACACCACCCCCTCCACCCAATCGGGTACGAAGGGAATCGCCGTAGGTTCGCCGGCGGCCACCACCTCCTGCACCAGTTCCGGATCTGCCGCGTAGGTCTCGCTGCCGCTGCGGAAAACAAACAAGTTGAGTTCCTGTTCTGGTAACTGCTGGTTGTCCGCGGGCTGGCCGGAAAGAGTGTTCATGGTTGCTCACTCGCTGCCGAGACGGTAACGGCTGACCAGCTGACGCAACTGGGCCGCGGTGGTACTCAGTTCGCTTACTGCCTGGGTGGTACTGCGAATGCCATTCAACCACTGCTGGGAGACGTTGGCCACTTCACCCATGGCAGAAACGATCTGGTCGGTGCCGGTGTGTTGTTGCTGGGTGGCCAAAGATATCTGCTTGGCGGCGCGACTGGTCTCCTCGATGGTCTCGACGATGCGCCCGAAGGCCTGCTCGGCCTCGGCAGCCCGCTCCGTACCCTCCTGAGTAGCCCGCAGGCCGCTCTCGTTGGCCATGACGGTGGCATTGGTGGCCTCGGTAACCTCGGTAATCAGCTGCTTGATCTCGGCAGTGGAATTGAAGACGTTCTCGGACAGGCGCCGCATCTCCGCCGCCACCAGCAAGAATCCCTTGCCCGCCTCACCTGCCTTGGTGCCCTCCAGGGCGGCGTTCAGAGCCAGCAAGTCGGAGCGATCGGCGATGTCGTTGATGATATCGATGATGCCGCGGATCTGCTGCACGTGTCGGTTCAAACCCACGATGTTGTCACTGATGGTCTTGTTACCGGTTTCGATGCTGTTCATGCTCTTCACGAAGGCAAACAGCGCCTCGCGCCCGTCAGTAACGGCCCGGCTGGCTTCCTCGGCCGAACTGGTTACGCTCTCGGCGTTTTGGGAGATCTGCCGGGCAGTGGCCGCCAGTTCCTCCATGGTGGAAGTGACCTCGGTAACAGCGGCGGCTTGCTGGGCTGCACCGGCCTCTTGTTCCTTGGCGGTGGTGAGAATCTCGGAAATGCGGCTGTCCATGCGCGCTGCCATCTGGTTGAAGCTGGAGGTGATCTCCACGATGCTCGCGGTCATCCGCCGGAAGGCGTCGGCCAAGTCGCCCTTGGTCTTGATGGTGTGGGTCAAGTCGCCCTGGGAAATGGCCTGAGCCAGCTGGCTGAGATCCTTGAGTTGCTGCAGGAGTTCATTGAAGGCCCGAGCCAGGAAACCGATCTCGTCGGCGCCGGACTCCCTTACTGGTTGCTGGTTGAGATCCCCCTCGGCCATGCGTTTGAAAGTGCTGGTCATGCGTACCAGAGGTCGGGAAATGCGATGGCCGATTGCGAATGCCAGCAAGATACCGGCCAGCAAGGTGACCAGACCGATGCCCAGGCCGGTCAACAGCAGTTGCCGCTGCTCGGAGTGCAGGCCTGCCAGTGAATAGCCCATTCGCAGGACACCGATGTTGTTGTCGTCCTTGCGGATGGGCATGTTCAGCAGCAGCAGGTCGTCGGTGAAGCGGGTGGTTTTGAAATGTGAGTTAGTATCGGTACCGGTCAGGGCCTTGTCGTCGAAGCCGGCCAGCCGGGTGCCACTGGCATTCTCCACGCGGATGCCCACCAGCTGGGAATCCTGGCGGGCACTCTCGATGACCTCCTCGATGGGTTTGACGTCACCGGTGACCGCGGCGGCATCGACCAGGATGACCAGGCTCCAGGAGAGCATGTTGGCCACGGTGGTGACCCTGGCCTCCAATCCCGACTTGAGGGCATGGCGTTGCTTGCCGATGAAGTAGGTCAGCAGCACCGTAACCGAGAGAAACAATACCAGGCTGAATCCTGCAGCCATCTTCCAGCGAATTGACCACTTGTGAAATGGATTTTTCATGGTGACCCCTGGTGACCGTTGTCAGGAAATGCCGTCCCGAGGTTTTCGGTCCAGCAATGAAGTGATGGTGTTGAGCAATCCCCGGGCGGGAACGGGCCGGCGCAGGAAGGCGTCGGCTCCCGCCGTTATGGCCGCCTGGCCTTCGCTGTCGCTGGCACCAAGGACCAGCACCACGGGACGATTGCCGTTCATGCGGGTCGGTAGTTCAGCCAGCAGGTTGTTGTCCCCAACCTGGCACAGGCGCCATTCGATTATCAACAAGTCCACCCGCTGCTGGCCCAGGTGAGCGCGTGCCTCGGCTCCGCTGGCGCAGACCATTACGGTCAGGCCGGAACGATCTGCCAGTGAGTGCTTTTTCAAGGCCTCCTGGAACATCGAGCCGATCGTCTCGTTGTCCTCGACCAGCAGCACCCGGTAGCTGGTCTTCGGTGTGGTGCTGCGCTCGCCGGCCGGCCCGGCAACACCAAGCTTGCCGAGCAACTGTTGCAGCCAGGTCCGCTCCAGGTCGTCTTGAAACTTGAGGCGCACGCCTATTCCCGGTGGGCGGATCTCCTCGAGACTCTGCGGGGTGCGCCGCCAGATCACCTCCCCTTGCAGGCGAATTGGTTTCAGCAGGCTGGGAAATGACAGCTCGAAGGTGATCTCGGTGCCGGGAGCGAGTTTCTTGGTGGTGGTAATGAAGATGCCTTCCTCGGACAGGTTCTCGGTGTAATCGGCCAGCAGGTCGACGTCCTGGTAGGAGATCTTCATCACCATCTCGCGGCGGGGATGTCTCCTGGTATCGGTCTGATTCATGATCGCGCCTTCCTGCTCATGTCGACCTGCTGGCTCTCCGGACCGACCGCCGGCTTGGGGCTGGCGGTAGTCGCTTGGCGCCGCCGGCCTGCATCTTCTAGCCTGCCGCAATACCACTGGCAACCAGCCCGGTGGTGATTTCATTCCCTGGTGACGGCCGGGGACGGGTCTCAGAAAGACACCGTGGCAATGCGCAGCAAGCGGGGGTCAAAACGTACGTCCTCGAGCTTGCAGCCGGACAGGTTTATGAGAATCTTTCGTCTGCCGGCCGTTGCCTCTACGCCCAGGCACACCCCCAGCCAGTGGACGTAGTTGGGCTCACCGGCCACCGAGAGCATTTTCAGGGCCCGGGTGGCGCTGACCGACTTGCGAGCGGTAGCCTCGCTGCCGGCGACCACGTAGACCACGTTGGCTCCCTGGGCGGTCAGCTTCTTCTTCAGGTCGGTGATGCCGGTGAAGGAGATATCCACCACCGAAAAGGGTTTCTTGCCGATCTTGGTGCTGCCGTTCTTTTCGAAGGCGGCCTTGATGATGGCCGCCTGCTCGCTAGATGCTGATTCTTCGTGGACCACGGCGATGACGATCTTGGCGGCATTCTTTATCCTGGGTGACTGATGGTAGGAGATGGAATTGAGCAGGATTTTTACCTGGACATCGGGAGCCAGTCGCTGGCCGGCCTTCTTGCCGGGGGGCTGGGCCACCGCCGGGAAGGCGAGCGCCAGGCCCAAGGCGACCGCCAGCACTGCTTGAACGGTTTTTTTTCCAGTAGCTTTCATGTTGTCGAGCCGGTTCCTGCCGCCGGCGGACTGAAATGGTATAACGCAACCGCCGGCAGATGCAAGCCAGCTGCGCTAATCTGTTGATAACCAACCGTAATCATGGTGATAGTTCGACCACACAGGATCTCCGGCAGCTGCTGCGACTGCATTCCCGGTGCTCAGCGGATGTTGATGATCCCGGCACGCACGCGGTTGTTGCCGTCCTGGGGAAAACCTGGCAGCACCCGCATGCGCGGGGTGCCGGAATACATGCCCAGGTAGAGGGTGAAGCGTCCGGGACGGTACTCGATGGGAACGCTGAGCACCACCCGGTCGCGCACGATGTCACCGGGCAGCCAGCGGTCGGTGGGGAACATGCCGCCCACCGGATCGTGATCGCCGTTGATGCGGTAGAACTCGTGGCCATGACCGTCGACGTGGACGAATACCCGCCAGGCCTTGGCCACCGGCCGCAGGCACTGCCAGTAGAGGGTAAGGGTGAACTTGTCTCCCACTCGAGGCTCGCTCGGTTCCAGGTCATAGCCGAGGAAGGCCACTCCCTCGGCAAACTCCGCCCGCAGAGGATGGGATATGGTTGGTGGCTTGTCGCTGCTGAAGAGATTGCGGGTGATGGGGTTGAGATCGGGTTCACCAGGATCGAGTTGGTTCGAAGCCAGGGTGTAGCGCAGGTTGGAGCCGGTGAGCACGTGCAGGTGCTTGCCGGTGGCCCGGCGAGCGGCCCGGTCGATGGCCGAGAAGGCGTCGGCCACGGAGAGGATGAACACCCGTCCGGGTTGCTTGAGGGTACTTTCCACAGCCGCCTCGGAACCCAGCTTGACGATGGTGTCACGGGAGTAGAAGACTTCGCCACGCCAGTTCATCTGGTACTGGTAGAAGCGATCGCCCGGACGGGCCAGGCGCCGGTGGGTGTCGAACAGATCCTGCTGCGACAAGGTGTGGCCCAGCGCCGGCAGATAGGACCAGGCCAGTAGCGCGGCCGCCAGCAACCCACCGCCGACCAGCAGACGCAGCGGCCAGCGCGAGCGTGGGTATACTCCCCCGGCCAGCAGCGCCAGGCCCAGCACCATGCTCAGGCCCAGGTAGAACATGGCCGGGTACTCGGAGACGGGCAGTGGTCGCTCGTAAGCATAGGTGCACAGGTTGGAAAGCGGGGCCGGGGAGGAGACGATATCGTTGGCCACCATGGCCAGCACCAGCACTCCCAGCGGCGCCAGCCAGCGCCAACCGCTGCGGTTGTCGTCGCCGAGGGCCAGTCCTACCAGGATGGCCAGCGGTGGTACCGCGGGGAAGACGTAGTGATGGAACTTGGTGACCATCAGCGTAAAGGTGGTGAAGGTGATTCCCAGCCACAACAGGGTGAAGCCGGCCAGGGGCTCGGGCTGCCGTGCCGTTACGGCCGGGTTCACCACTGCCGCCTGCGGTCGCCACAGGCGCCAGGCCGCCCAGCCTCCGGCTGCCGGCAGCAGTGCCACCCAGGGGAACACTCCGTAGCCGAGTTGCTTGACGAAGTACTCGAATCCTCCCCGCTCTCCGTGTACCCCGGTGAATGCACGTTGCAGGTTGTGATGCAGGAAGAACTCGTTGAAGAACTTCTGTCCGTACTTGACCAGCATGGCAACGTACCAGGGAGCGGCGAGGAGCAGAAACAGGGCCAGGCCCCGGACGGGCCGCAGCCTGGAGACTACCTGCCAGCGCCGGTTGAGCAGCAT
>QMME01000143.1 GCA_003647095.1 Deltaproteobacteria bacterium | reverse complement strand
CCTGGTCGGCGGTGGCGGGGTTGGACTGGTTGGCCGCCGTGTGGGAGAGGATGCGGGTCTCGGCACAGAGCATGCCGGCGGTGTACTGGCTGAGCATCAGCCCCGAGTGCATGCCGGCACCCTCGGTCAGGAACGGCGGCAGGCCCACCGACAGCGCCGGGTTGAGCAGGCGGTTGAGACGCCGCTCGCTCAACACCGACACCATGGACACGGCCGTACCCACCATTTCCCCGGGCAGGCTCACCGGGGTGCCCTGGAAATTGGCGCCGGTGAGCACGGTGTCGTCTTCCCAGATGAAGATGGGGTTGTCACCGACACCGTTGAGTTCCGTCTCGATCTGGCTGCGGGCATAGCGCACGGCGTCGCGGGCGGCACCCACCACCTGGGGAGTGGAGCGCATGGAGTAGGCGTCCTGGACGCGCTTGCCCTTCTGGGCCAGGATTTGCGAGTCGGCGGTGAGCTTGAGGATGTTCTGCGCCGAGATGATGGCCCCGCGGAAGCCGCGCTCCCGGTGCAGGCGGGTGTCGTAGGGCTTCATGTTGGCCTTGAGGCACTCCAGGGTGGTGGCGGCGGCGATCTCCGACATCTTCAGCCAGCGCTCGACGTCGTACACCGTCAGCGCCAGCAGGGCGGTGAGCACGTTGGAGCCGTTGATGGAAGCCAGGCCATCGCGGGCCTCGAAGGTGATGGTGGGGATGCCGGCCTGCTCCATGGCTTCCTTGCCGGGCAGGCGCCGGCCCCGGAAGAAGGCCTCGCCCTCGCCGATGAGCACCAGCGCCATCTGGGCCATGGGCGACAGGTCTCCGCAGGCACCCACGGAACCCCTGTCGAACATCACCGGCGTGACCCCGCGGTTGAGCATCTCCACCAGGGTACGGGTTACCACCGGCCGCTGCCCGGAGTGGCCGTGGCAGTGGACGTTGATGCGCGAGGTCATGGCCCCGCGCACCACCTCTTCCGGCAGGGGCTGGCCGATACCGGCGGCGTGGGAGTAGACCAGGAAGCGCTGGTAGGTCTTGACCTGCTCGTCGTCGAGCACCACCTCGGAAAACTCGCCGATGCCGGTGTTGACGCCGTACATGATCTCGTGGGCGTCGATCTTCTTCTGCAGCATGGCCCGGCACTTTTCCATCTTCTCCCAGCACTGCGGGGCCACCTCGACCGTTTCCCGGTCACGGGCCACGGCCTTGAGCTTTTCCAGGGTCAGGGATTGACCGTCCAGGACTACCGTCATGGGCACACCTCCCAGTTTGCCGGGGCTCGGGCCGCCGGCGGAAAACGAGTTGTGTCGCTCCCGCCCACCCCGCTGCAACCGGAAAGGTGCTCCCGGTCCGCGCAGGCCGGATCAAAACCGGCCTGTAATGCCTTGTCAACAACAATTATTGCTTCCCGGTGTTGGAAAAAACAACGTTGCGGGCTCAAGATGACTCCATGATTGCTTGTGCAATTGCTGGATTGCCTCAATGGTGACGGCCCGGTTCTCGGTCGAGCGTGACGATGCCGAGATCGGCAAACCTACTGAAATCACGGTCGTTGGTCAGCAAGGTGTCGATGCCGTGTTCGCGGCACAGGGCGGCGATCTGGGCGTCGAAGATCAGATTTCCGGTGGCCCCTGACTGGTTGAGCACAACCGCGAGGTGATCCGGGAAATCGCTTCCGGGAGAAACCAACCTGATGCTGGGACTTTGCAGTAACCCAGCAAGGGCAGCCAGCGCCTGTTCCAGTGTGGAAGGTGGTCTGAAGATGCCCCGGTGGGTGACGACGCGTAGAAATTCTCCCAGGCAGAAAACGGGCAGGGCCCAGGGGATGTCACCTTCCGCCAGGTGCCGCAGCCACCGTAGCGATTTTTCGTGAAGCGGGGTTTCGGTACGGTGGGCGAAGACCAGTACGTTGGTGTCTACCGCAATCACTTGCGTCCTTCCATTATCTCGTACAGAACATCTCTGTCACTCAGGTCTACGCCGGGTAGCAGTTCACCGGATACTTTGACCCATTCTAGTCGGAAGCGACGCTTCTTGCCCCGTGGTCCCCCTCCCATCATGCCACGTCGTAAGAGGTTTTCAATGACCTGGGTGATGGTCCTGCCGCTCCTGGCGGCTTCCTGGCGGATCTGCTTCATGATCCTGTCATCGATGTTGAGCGTCGTTCTCATGTGCACAAGCATACCATCTGATCATACATATGTCTATAGAAAAAAACACTGCCCGTATAATACGTTATCCCTCTCCTTCACGGGGACAGGCCCCGTGGGGGGGATAGACCAATCAGCAGTTGCCGGCTTCCTGGCCTCCCTCGCTCTCCTCGTCGGCCTTGCCGGCAGAGGCGAGGCCCAGCTTCTTGAGCTTGAGCCCCAGGGCCTGCCGGCTCAATCCCAGCCGGCGCGCCGTACGGGTGCGGTTGTTGCCGCACTCGGACAGGGCCTGCTCCACCAGCGTGCGCTCCACCCGGGTCAGCTGTTCTTTCAACGTCAGACCTTCGCCTTCGCCGGCGGCGGCCAGCCCGGCGACGGCGGGCTCGCTCTCTCCCTCCCGGGCCAGGTGCAGCGGCTCCACGCGCGCGGCCCCGGTCGCCAGCAGCACCGCCCGCTGGATCTCGTTGGCCAGCTGGCGCACGTTACCCGGGTAATCGCGCCGGCACAGCAGTTGCAGGGCCGCCGGCGAGAAGCCGTCGAGGGCCACGCCGTGGCGACGGCAGTAGGTATCAAGGAAGTGCTCGGCCAGCAGGGGGATATCCTCGCGGCGCTCCGCCAGGGCGGGCACGCGCAGGGGAAAGACGTTGAGGCGGAAGAACAGGTCCTGGCGGAAGCGCCCCTGGCGCACCAGCTCGTCCAGGTTGCGGTTGGTGGCGGCCAGCAGGCGGACGTCGACCCGCCGCGGGCGGGTGTCGCCCACCGGGGTCACCTGGCCGCTTTCCAGCACCCGCAGCAGCTTCACCTGCAGGGCCGGAGACATCTCGCCCACCTCGTCCAGAAACAGCGTACCGCCGTCGGCCACCTGGAACAGCCCCTCGCGGTCACGCACCGCTCCGGTGTAGGCACCCCGGCGACAGCCGAACAGCTCCACCTCGAGCAGGCCCTCGACCAGGGCCCCGCAGTTGACGGCGGCCAGGATCTCGCCGTGGCGCAGCGACTGGCGGTGGATCTGCCGGGCCACCAGCTCCTTGCCGGCGCCCGAGGGACCGGTAATCAGCACGGCCACGTCACTGACGGCCACCCTGGTGATGGTGGCGCGCAGCTGCTCCAGGGCCGGGCTGTGCCCCACCAGCTCGTCGCCCGCCCGCTCGGCGGCACGCCGTAGCAAGTAGCGGTGCTTGCTGGCCAGCGAGGCCCGGGCCTGCTCCAGACGCTCGACCAGCCCCAGCTGCTCCAGGCGAATGCGCAGCAGCGCACCAGCCAGGGCTACGGTATCGAGGTCCCCGGCGACGGGCCGCCGCTTCCCCCAGTCGAGGCCGAGCACCAGCTCCCCGGCGGCAGAATCTCCCAGCCGGAGCCAGCCCCGAAAGACACCGCTCGGCCCCGCCTCCTCCACCAGCAGATCTCCTCCCAGCCGCTCGGGCAGGCGGCTGGCGAAAGAGTCGTTGTCACCGGCCAGCCGTAGTAACTCGCCGCCGCCGGCCGGGCGCTGCAGCAGCTGCACCACGGCGGGCTGCCGCAGCTGCCGTTCCAGAAACTCCGCCAGCAGGCGTACGGCTTCGCCACGGTCGTCGACCCCCGCCAACCGGTCCACCAGCTCCAGGAAGGGTGCCAGGGTGCGGCCGCTTGACTCCAGGCGCCGGCCCAGTTCCTCGCTGTCGGCCAGGGGTAGCGTGGCCACCACCGTGGCCGGCGGTTCCTGTTCCGGCGCCGCCTCCTCGCTGCTGCAGGCGACCACCTCGAGCACCACCGGTTCGCTGGCGGCTCCCAGCAGCAACCGGTCCCCGGCCTGCAGGAGCGTCGCCGCGCCTCCCAACACGGTGCGCCGGCCGGACCGCTCCAGGGCCGAGCCGTTGGTGGAGCCCAGGTCCTGGAAGAAGTATCCCCGTAACTGGCGCCCAATGCGCCCGTGCAGGGCGGATACGTGCTGGTTGTCGAGCACCAGGTCGTTTTCCGGGGCCCGGCCCAGGGTGATGGTCTCCCTTTCCGGACCGAACGACCAGCGGCGCTTGCCGCCTGCCAGCATGAGTTCCAGCATTGATGCTCCTCACATCTCCACGGTGAACCGCAAGCCCAGGTCCAGGAGCAGGGAGGACCGGGGGTTGCTTTCCAGGGTGAGCAGCCAGCCCGGTCCCAGCACCAGGCCGGCGTGCCACGGCCCCAACCGGTAGTCGAGTTGCACGAGCAGCGGCAGCAGCAGTGCCGACTTGCCCTCGCGATCGATCACCCCGAAACGAACCGCGCCCAGCCCGGCCAACAGGCCCAGCCGCCAGTTGCCCAGCTCGAAGCCCGGCCCCGCCGCGGCCCAGGCCCCGGCCAGGTGCACGGTGTGCTGACCGTCGCGGGTCTGATGGAAGGCGTAGCGCAGGGTGGCCGCCAGCAGCCAGTGCCGGCCCAGGCGCAGCTCGGCTCCCAGGTCGATGCAGGCCCCGGGCTGCAGCAGCTCGGCGTCCCGGCCCACCAGCAACTGGGCCGCCGGCACCAACCGCAGCGCCAGGCGCGAAGCGGCCGGCTGCCTGCCGGCGGTGACGCCGGGAGGCGTGGCCGCCAGCCGGCGCCGGGCCTCGTCCAGGGCGTCGAGCAGCTTGGGAGAGGTGGTGGCCGGGTCCGGCCGGTAATCGTCCTTGATGCGCAGCAACTCGACGAAGGCCTCCACGGCCTGTCGGCGTTGGCGCAGGGCCAGGTGGCTTTCCGCCAGCAGGCGGTAGATCTCCACCTGCCGCCCGGGTTCGGCACGGAAGCGGGGATCACGCGCCGCCGCCGTGAGCAGTTCCACGGCGCACCGGTAATCGAGCTGTTCGAAGCAGGTGCGCCCGGCCAGGTAGGCGTCGGGCGCACCGGACTGTAGCACGAGGAACAACGCCAGCCCGGCCGGGTGCATGGGGGAATACTAGAACGGAGTAGGCGACGGTTCAATGACGACGCGGGCGGAAATGCAACTCCAACCGCGCCGGCTCCTGGTGGGGCGGGGCCAGTTGCAACAGGTGCCGGCCGCGGCCCAGGCGCATTCCGGCCAGGGGGGTCAGTCCCCGGGGCCGTCCGTCCAGGGAGAGAATGGCGAAGGGGCGGGAACGAACCGCCAGCTCGATCACGCCCTCGCCGGCCGGTTCCAGGCGTAGGGTGAATTCCAGCTCCCGGCCGCGGCGCCAGCGCAGCACCCGGGGACCGGCGAGCGCCAGCTGCTCTCCGGCCCCTGCCTCACCAGTGGTCAGTCCCGGCCCGGGTCGAAACTCGACGGTGGCGGCAGGCGGCGCCGGCGAATCGGCGGCAGCGCTGCTGCCGGCGTCCGCGGCCTCGACGGGCGGCCGGGCCGGCCGTTGTTCTTCCCGGCGGTCCGTGACCCCGGCCGCGGTTCTCGTTTTCGCGCCGCCAGGGGTCCCGGTCGCCGGCCGCTGCCGGGGGCCGGGAGCGCGCGCGGCCGCAGCCGGCGAAGGTGATTGCCTTCGGGCTGCCGGTTCGCCTGGGCCCCGGTGCACTTGGAGGTGTTCCGGTGGCAGGGGGCGTGCGGCTGCCGGTGCAGGACGAGAAGGCGCCACGATACCCGGGGCGGAAGGGGTACGGTCTGCCTGCCGCCGGCCCGTGCCCCACCACCACAGGCCGCCGCCGGCCAGCGCCAGCAACGCCACCGCGGTGGAAAACGTACGCCACGAGAGTGGCCGCGGCCGGCCCGGCGCTCCCGGTTGCACGGTTGCCACCAGGGTACGGGCGGGGTTTGACCCGGCCGGAGCCGTCGCCGGCAACAACTCGGCGAGCAGGCGTTCTACCTGGCGGGGGCCGGTGTCCAGCCCCTGGGCGGCGGCCACCCGTTCCAGGGCCTGTTCCATCTCGCCGGCCGTGCTCCAGCGACGCAGCCGGTCGGGTTCCAGGGCCCGGTCGATCACCCGGGCCAGGCCCCCGGGCAGGTGTGGACAGAGCCGGTGGATCTCCGGCGGACGACGCCCGCGCATGGCCGCCAGCGATTGCTCGACACCGGCGGCCGGCGGCCAGGGAGGACGCCCGCAGGCCAGCTCGCACAGCACCGCCCCGATGCCGAAAAGGTCACTGGCCTGGTCGGGCCGCCTCCCGCCGGCCAGCTCCGGCGGCAGGTAGGCCAGCTTGCCGGCCAGCGGTTGCCGTGCCGGCCCGGTGGCCAGTGCCGCCAGGCCGAAGTCGGCCAGCTTGAGTTCACCCTGGCGGCCGGCCAGTACGTTCTGCGGGTTGACGTCACCGTGGACCACCGGACGAGGCCGATGGTGGGCATAGTCGAGGGCCCGGCACAGCGCCAGGCCCACCGCCGCCAGGAAGTCCGCCGGCAGGGAAATCTCCCGCTCGGCGGCCAGGGCGGCCAGGCGGCCCAGGTCGCAGCCGTCTACGTACTCCATGGCCAGGAAGTAACCGTTTTCGTCGCGGCCGAAGTCGAGCACCGAGACGATGTGGGGGTGGCTCAAGGCGGCGGCCAGGCGGGCCTCGGCCGTGAACAGTTCCAGGAAGTCATCACGGTGGACCAGTTCCCGGCGCACCCGCTTCAGCACCACCAGCTTGCTGAATCCCCGGGGGCCGCCGAGCCGGGCCAGAAACACCTCGCCCATGCCTCCCCGGCCCAGGGGGCGCAGCAGCCGGTAACGTCCTGGCGATGCCGTTTCCATGTTCTGCCAGCATAGCAAGGCCGACGGCCCTGAGGTGAGAAAAAAAGGAGGCGACCTGCTGGTCACCTCCCACATCGACCGCATCGGGGCGGTCCATAACGAGGTCCGGCACTCAACGGTGGGTGCACACCCCGTTGATACAGTAGTCGTCGGTGGCCGGATCGCCGTCGTCGCAGTCGGAGTCGGTGCTGCACTGCTCGGCCACGCAGACGCCGCGTTCGCAGCTTTCCCCGGCGGCGCAGGCCAGGCCGCAACCGCCGCAGTTGCCGGCGTCGAAGAGCACGTCGACGCACTGGCCGGCGCAGCACTGCTCGCCCGAGGCACAGTCAGCGTCGCCGGCGCAGGCGCCGCAGCCCTCGTCAACCTGGCCGTCGCAGTCGTTGTCCACCCCGTCGCATTCCTCGTTTGCGGCCGGGTTGACGGCGGCGTCGGTGTCGTCACAGTCACCGTCGCAGGTGGTGAAGCCGTCGGCGTCCTCGTCGTCGCACAGATCGGCCTGACAGAGGCCATTCATGCAAACCTGGCCGGAGGCGCACTCGCTGTCGCTGCGGCATGGCTGCAGGCACACACCTTCCCAGCATATCTGGCCGGCGGCGCAGTCCTGGTCGGAAGTGCAGTCGCCGCTGCAGCCCTCGTCGATCACCCCGTCGCAGTCGTCGTCGCGTCCGTTGCACTCCTCGGCTGCCCCGGGAAATACCGCGGCGTCGGCGTCGTCGCAGTCACCCTGGCACACCCCGTAACCGTCGTTGTCGTCATCGGGGCAGCTGTCGTCCAGGCACAGGCAGTCGACGCAGATGAAACCCAGGGGACAGTCGGCGTCGCTGGCGCAGGCGCACAGGGGCTGGCATGTGGCGCTGACGGCGTCACAGTATTCCCCGGCGGGGCAGTCGGCGTCGCTGGTGCAGGGCAGCTCCTGGCAGTTTTCGTCCACCAGGCCGTCGCAGTCGTTGTCGATGCCGTCACAGGTCTCCGGAGACGGCTGGCAGACCACCACGCACAGGCCCTGCTGGCACACCTCGTGGGGCAGGCAATCGGAATCGCTGCGGCACTCGATGTTGTCTTCCAGGCACTGTCCCTCGATGCACACCTGCCCCTCCGGACAGTCGGCGTTCGCCGCACAACGTATGGGCTCTTCGCAGTTGGCGGTGCACTGCAGGCTGAGCAGGAAATCGGAACTGCCGCTGCCGCTGGCCAGATCCACCAGCACCAGGTAGGTGCCCTCGGCCGGGACCTGCCAGCCACCGATGGTGATGCTGGTGGCATCGGCGCTGGCCCAGGCCAGGGCCTCGCTCCACAGGCCGTCGGCGAATTCGTAGAGCGCCAGCGCCGGCACGTCGGAACCCGAGACGCGCTCCAGGGTTATGTCGTAGCTCTCACCCGCCCGGGCGGTGAACAGGAATCCCAGGTGCCGCCCGGCCCCCGGGATGGAGCCGCTCACCTGGCCTCCTGACTCGAGGGGCTCGTCGCCGATGGTGAGGTTGTCGCCCTCGTTGACCAGGTCCGGTGGCGTGTAGGAGCTGGAACTGCCGTAGAGGCCGCAAGCACAGGCCAGGCCGAGAATCACCAGCACCGGAAAGGTTCTCATCGTCTTGCTCATCTCATCTCCTCCTCTCGGGTTTTGACAGCGACCGGTATCATGGCAGTCAAGACACGCAAGTGCCGTGCCACCCTCGTCCCTGCCGCTAATGCCTTGAAAGCCAGGAGTTTTTTTCAAACGGCGGGTCACACCCGGTCCATGCCGTGGAAAGCCGTCTTGTCACCTACCTGCCGGGTGCCGGCAACTTCCCGGAAAAACTAAGCTATCTGTGAGCAGGGTGCCGGCGTGGTTGCACGCTGGTGACAAGAGAAGTTGTCACTCTGCCAGGAAAGGCAGTACCCAGAAGCGCCCCCGGGCGGTGACCGGTCCGGAGGCGGTCGAGAAGTTCATGGTCGGCTGGCGCTCGCCGGTGGCGGCCAGGGGTGATATGCGTATTGCCAGTTCCAGGCGGGTGTCGGAACCGGGGCCGAAGTACTCGATCTGGATGCCCGGGCCGAAGGCCAGCTCGGTGGGGTAGCTGGACTGTTCGCCGAGCAGGGCAGCAAGCTCGGCGTCGAAATCCACGCCCAGCAGCAGGCGTTCTCCCTGGCGGCCGAAGTCGGGGGCCAGCAGCATCCGGTACTCGGGCCGGCTGCTTCGCTGCACCACCTGCAGCGAGGAAAGCGCGTCGCCGCAACCCGTCGCCGACAACAGCAACACCAGTAGTGGCGCACCCAGCACGATCCTGTTCATGGCAGGCATACCCCGGACTGGCAGCTCTCGCCGGCGGCGCACTCGAGGTCGCTGCGGCAGGCGGTCCGGCACAGGGACTGGTAGCACACCTGGCCGGCGGCGCAGTCGGCATCGCTGCTGCACGCCTGGCAGCCCTCGTCGAGCTGTCCGTCGCAGTCGTTGTCGATGCCGTCGCACTCCTCGTCGGCGGCCGGGTTGACGGCGGCGTCGGTGTCGTCACAGTCACCGT
>QMME01000142.1 GCA_003647095.1 Deltaproteobacteria bacterium | reverse complement strand
TCGGCCGCAATCTCCGCGTCGCTGCTGCGAAAATGGTCCTCGACGTAGTTGCACTACGACTGCGGCCATTTTCTTGCATCTCCTTGATCTTGCTGGCCGATCTGGGAAATCCGCAAGTCCCGGATGGGAGATTCTGGGACTAGTTGTTGTCTACCCTCACCTGCCACCTGCGCACCACCCGGCCGCGGACGTCTCGAAGCTCCAGGGTGTGAACCCCCCGGTTGAGCCTCTTGCTCAGTTCTGCGGTGCTCTTCACCCGTACCCGGTCCACGTACAGGTAGGGAGGTCCGTTCAGGTTTCGAGGTATCCCGGCTCGCCGGGAACGCCGGTGCCGGCGGGCGGAATGAGCGCGCCGGCGACGGGCCGGTCGCCGCACTTTTCTCGTCCGCCTGTGGGCAGGTTTTTTTCTGGCGGCACGTGGTGGCTTGGTGGTGGCCGTCGTCTGGCGCCTGGCGGCATCCTCCACAACGGCCACTGCATCGGCCCCGGCTTCTTCTTCCCCGGCGTCTGCCGCACCTTGCCCGGCAGCGGTCTTCTTGCCCACCTGCCCGGCATCGGTCTTCTCGCCCACCTGCCCGGCATCGGTCTTCTCGCCCGCCTGCCCGGCATCCGTCGTCTTGCCCGCCTGCCCGGCATCGGCCGGTGGTCCGCCTCCGGCAGTTACCGGCACCCCGGAATCGCTTGCCGCGGCACCCGTATCGGGTTCTGCTGCCGGTGCCGGGCTACCAGATCCCGTGCCGCTGCCGGGGGCCGCGGCCACCGCTGCCGAGGTTCCACCATCGACGATGTGCTCCTGCCGCTGCCGGTTCACCAGCAGCCACACCAACAGTGCCGCCACCAGCAGTAGCAATCCCAATAGCACCCAGCCAACCGGAAACCGGCGTTTACTCTCACCGGTCTCGAGATCGGCAATGGTACCACTGGGCAAGTCCAGGGGAACATCGAGACCCTGGGCCGGTCTCGAGGCTGCAGCAGAAACCAGGTCGTCCGGAGCCGGGACCGGGTCCGGTTCGGGGCGCTGCCCGGACGGTTGTTCCGTCCCCGGCAGCCCGGAGAACCACTCCTGTGCCAGTGAACTCTGCCGCGGCTGCTCCTGCGGAGCAGCCTCCTGCCTCGACGGCCCGGGCAACTTTATTTCCCGGGCCGTGGGCTGGGTGAACCGTCCCGAGAGATCCGGCACATCATCCGGACCGGGTTTTTCCCGTCCCGGGGGAGCCTCTCCTCCTGCCTGGGCCCGCAGCAACTCCTCACGCGTGGCCATCACCGTGGAGGCATCGTCCTCGTCTTCGTCGTCCTCCTGCTGGCCCTGGTCGAACTCCACCGAGTCCTCACCGTCGAACAGCAGGGGCCGCCGGTGGATGAGGGTTTCCACTTCCTGCTCCATCTCCGCCTCGATGGCCGCCAGCCGTTCCGGATCGGGTCGCATCCGTTCGGCCAGCTTCATCTCCTCGTCCAGTTCCACCTGCTGCAGGGCAATCTTTTCGCCGAAGATCTCGCGCATGAAATCCGCCAGCCAGGCCGCCGAGAAGTGGTACTTCTTGTCGATGACGAACTGCTCCACTTCCTGGCGGAACTCGGCCGCATTCTGGTAGCGCTGGCGGGGGTCGAGTTGCAGCGCCCGCAACAGTATCTGCTCCAGCCGCCGCGGTATCGAGGAATCGAACTCGCGCGGCCGGGCGAACTTGCCGGAGCGAACCTTCTCGAGAATGTCCATTTCCGACCGGCCGGTGAACATCTCCCGCTGGGTGAGCAGCTCGTAGAGGCATACCCCCAGGCTGTAGATGTCGCTGCGTTGGTCGACCCGCTCCCCTCGTACCTGCTCGGGTGACATGTAGCCGTACTTGCCCTTGAGCACCCCGCTGCCGGTGTTGGATGTCTCGCGCAGGGCCTTGGCGATGCCGAAGTCGGCCAGCTTCACCTCCCCGGAGTACGACAGCAGGATGTTGGGCGGTGAGATGTCGCGATGTACCAGGGTTGTCCTGCGCCCGCCCAGCTTGCGTGGCTGGTGGGCATACTGCAAGGCATCGAGCACCTGCAACAGCAGGTGGCAGACCAGTTCGTGGGGAGGAGCATAACCCTCCTGGCGCAGGCGCAGGATGAGCCGGGAAAGATCCTGGCCGTGAATATATTCCATGGCGATGTAGAGCTGGCCCTTGATGCTGCCGAAGTCGTAGATCTGCACGATGTTGCCGTGGCTGAGAATGGCGGCCAGCTTGGCCTCGTTGATGAACATGTCAATGAATTGCTCGTCCTGGGACATGTGCGGCAGCAGCCGCTTGATGGCAATGAGCTTTTCAAAGCCGGCAACACCATAAGTCATGGCGCGGAACACCTCGGCCATGCCACCGATGGCTATGCGCTTGAGCAGGGCGTACCTGCCGAATATGGTGGGTTCGAAACCGCTCACAGACTCACGTCCTGGTTGCCGGTTGTCTTCACATTACCGCATGTGCGGGAATTGTAGAATGATGCTCGACGCCAGTCAAAAATGCAGCGTGCCCACTTGTAAAATATCCGCGGCCCAATAGCATGAAGGTGGCAACCACCCGGGAGGAATTCCATGCACGATGCTATCTTTCCCCTGCTGCTGGCCGGAGCCTTGCTGGCCTGCAGCCCGGCCCGCGCCGGCCAGCGTACCGCCCGCCGCCCGGCCGAACTGGTGCTGCGCTCGGCCACGGTCATCACCATGGACGACCAGCGGCCCCGGGCCCGGGCGCTGGCGCTGGGCGGCGGACGAATCCTGGCCGTGGGCAGCAACCGGGAAATGCAGAAGTTCATCGGCGACAATACCCGGGTGGTGGACTTGAACGGACAAGCAGTGCTGCCCGGGTTCATCGATGCCCACGGACACTTCCTGGGCCTGGGCCGGAGCCTCATGCAACTCGAGCTGGGTGAATGCCGCAGCTTCGACCAGGTGGTCGAGCGCGTAGCCGCGGCGGCCGGACAAGCCCGGCCGGGAGAGTGGATCCTGGGCCGGGGCTGGCACCAGGAGCGCTGGCAGAAACAGCCGGCGACGCTGGCGGAGGAAATGCCGCTGCACCATGAGCTTACCAGGGCCAGTCCCGCGAACCCCGTCTACCTGCGCCATGCCAGCGGCCACGCCGCCCTGGTGAACCAGGCTGCCCTGCAGGATGCCGGTATCACCGCGTCCAGCCGCGATCCCGCCGGCGGGCATATCATCCGCGACAACAGCGGCCATCCCAGCGGTTGCCTGCTGGAGGCGGCCATGGAACCCGTGGAAGCAGCCTACCAAAAATGGTGGCATGCCCTGGCGGCCGCCGAGCGTGAGGCGCGGTTGCGCCGGGCCGTCGACCTGGCCAGCCGAACCTGCCTCCGCCAGGGTGTCACCACCTTCTCGGATGCCGGTTCCAGCTTCGAAGAGATTGACTTCCTGCGCCGTCTGGCCCGCGCCGGCCAGCTCAGGCTGCGCCTGTGGGTGATGATCGGCGAGGACGACGCCGCCATCGAAAGCAACATTGCCAACTATCGCATTGCCGGCGAGGGTAACGGCCGGCTCTGGGTTCGCGCCATCAAGCGTTATGCCGACGGGGCCCTGGGTTCCCACGGGGCGCTGCTGCTCGAACCTTACAGCGACCGGCCCGACACCGTGGGCCTGGCCCTGACCAGCGCCGCCAAGCTGGAACGTTCGGCCCGCCTGGCCCGGCAACTGGGCCTGCAGCTGTGCACCCACGCCATCGGCGATGGAGCCAACCGCATGGTGCTCGACGTCTACCAGAAGGTACTGGCCGACCTGCCCGACCCGGCCCGGCTGCGCTGGCGCATCGAGCACGCCCAGCACCTGCACCCGGACGATATCGGGCGCTTCGCCGAGTTGGGCATCATCGCCTCCATGCAGTCCTACCACTGCGTCTCCGACGGACCCTGGGTAGAACGCCGCATCGGCCGGCAGCGGGCCGCGGCCGGGGCCTATGCCTGGCAGTCGCTGCTGGCCAGCGGGGCACACCTGGCCTGGGGCACCGACACCCCGGTGGAGGCAGAAGACCCGCTGGCCGGCTTGTACGCCTTCGTAACCCGACGCCTGGCTGACGGCAGCCGCTTCCACCCTCGCCAGTGCATCTCCCGGCTGCAGGCCCTGCGAGCCATGACCATCGAAGCGGCCCATGCCGACGGGCTGGAGCGGCAACTGGGTTCGCTCACCCCCGGCAAGCGTGCCGACCTGGTGGTGCTCTCCGCCGATCCCCTCTCGGTGCCTGAAGCGGACATCCCGCGCCTGCGGGTACTGGCCACCCTGGTGGACGGCCGGCCGGTCTGGCGCACAGGGAAGATTTCGTGGTAGGGTTGAACAGTCAGTCTCGGGGAGAACGGTCATGAAGACGAGTAGTTTTGCCCTGTCCATTCTGTTGCTGCTGGGCGTCGCCGCTGCCTGCTCGTCGGACACCTCGGGCAACGGTGACGGCGCCGAGTGGCCTGATATCTGTCGTGACAATCCCTTCGACGAGCACTGCGGCCAGGAGTGCGTCTCCTCGGTGGACTGTGGGCCCAACCTCTACTGCGGTCCCGACAAGACCTGCCGGGCCGACTGCACCCCCGGCGGCGGCGAGTGCGGCCCCAACGCCTTCTGCACCGACCACGGCCATTGCACGGAGGAGTGTGCCAGCGTCTCGGTGGAACTGGAACACATCATTCCCACGGTAATGCTGCTCATCGACCAGTCAGGTTCCATGAGCGACGATTTCGGTGGCACCAGCCGCTGGCAGGCCATGCGGGCGGCACTGGCCGATCCCCAGCAGGGGGTGGTCTACCAGCTGCAAGACGAGATCATCTTCGGGGCCGCCCTGTATACCAGTGACGGCGGCTTCGCTGGTGGAGACTGCCCCATCCTGCAGAAGGTAGCCCCGGCCCTCCACAACGCCCAGGCCATCGGCAAGCTGATCGGCGACAACGGCCCCCAGGGTGACACGCCCACCGGCGAGTCCATCACGGCGGTGGTGAGCTACCTCGACGGCCTGCCGCCAGACAGCATCACCCCCCTGCGCATCATCGTGCTGGCCACCGACGGCGAGCCCGACACCTGCGAGGTCCCCAACCCCCAGACCGGCCAGCCCCAGGCGGTGGCCGCCGCCCAGGCCGCCTTCAGCGCCGGGGTCAAGACCTTCATCCTCAGCGTGGGCTCTGACGTGGCCGCCTCCCACCTGCAGGACATGGCCAACGCCGGCGCCGGCCTGGACGTCGGTGGCGGCCAGAACGCCCCCTACTACGTGGCCAACGACCCCGAGCAACTGCGCCAGGCCTTCGAGCAGATCGCCCAGGGTTCGCGCAGCTGCCTGTTCGCCCTGGAGGGCGAGGTGCAGCCCATCGAGTACGCCGCCTACGGCAAGGTGGTTCTCAACGGGCGCGAGCTGGAATTCCAGGATCCCGACGGCTGGCGCCTGGCCGATGCCGGCACCCTGGAGTTGCTGGGCAGCGCCTGCCGGGAGTACCTCGATACCGAAAACCCCACCCTGGAAGCGTCCTTCCCCTGCGGGGCCGTGTACGTACCCTGAGGGCTCCATCGCCGCGCGCCGCCGCTCCCAGCGCGTACTCTCTACATTGAGAGCGCGTAGACGAAGCTGGCCTTGTCGAACCGCAGGATGCGCTCCCTTATCAGTCGCCGCGGTACGCGGACAGCAGGGCGCTGCGATCGGGCATCCTGATCGGCGGGGTCTCCAGGGCAAAGCCCGCGTTTTTTTCAGTCTCCAGTGTTTTTTCAAATTCCACAGCCGAGACGTGCCCCTTCAGCTCCACCACCAAGAGCTTGCCGCCAGGCTTCAAGGCGGCAAAGACGTCCCGGAAGAACTGGGCCATGTCGGACACCTCGTGGACGACATGCAGGGCGGCAGCGAAATCCACCCGGCCCGCCAGATCGGATATGCCCAGACTGCCGCCCTCGACCAGGCGCGGCTCGATCCTGTCTTGCAGGCCGGCCTTGCGCGCCCTCTTCATGAGCTTGTCCAGCATCTTCTGCTGGACCTCCAGCGCCACAACCCTGCCCCCCGGCCCTACCATCCGGGCCAGCGGCAAGGTGAAAAAACCCATGGCCGGGCCCGGCTCGAGAACGGTCATCCCCTCGCTTACGAACGGAGCCAAGAGCTTCTGGGGATTCTCGAAGAACCTCCTTAAAGGACTCAGCAACAGGTAACCAATGATAGGCGGGCACACGTGATCGGCCATCGCAATATCCTCAAGTGGCCGGGCCGGGTTCAGCCTGGCCGGTCTCGTCGCCGTCGGCGTGCTTTCTCATGAAGGCCCTGGCGTGGGATCGGAACTTGGCCGGATGCCCGCCCGCCAGGGAATTTTCCAGCCAACCGCCGGCGCACCTGACGTTGCCCGGCCGGCTCCTTCATGCCGAAACAGTGACCGGCAAACCATGGATCCTCCGCAAGCTCCACGAGCATGCTGCCACCCCAGCAGTATGCCACGTCCGGGCAGAAATCGCCATTGATTGACTGTCTCGATTTTGCTCTGATGATCGTCACCTCTATTTCAAAGGAGAATGCCATGCCCTTCATTCGCGTTGAAACCAATATTTCACTGGACGATGAAGACAAGCAGCAGTTCATCAAGAAATTCTCCGGCGCCGCCGCCAGAATGCTCGCCAAGCCGGAAAGTTATGTAATGATCGCCCTGGACGCCGCCAAGCCGCTCGTGTTCGGAGGCAACGGAGAGCCCGCGGCCCACGTCTCGCTGGGCAGCATCGGCCTGGCCCGCGAGAGTTGCCCCGAACTGTCGGCCGGAATCTGCAAACTGCTCGAAGCCGAGTTGTCGATCCCCCAGAACAGGATCTATATCGACTTCCGGGATCTCGAAGGCGGCATGTTCGGCTTCAACGGCAAGACCTTCTAGGCCGAAGGGCGAACGGACAGCAGGGCGCTGCGATCGGGCCGGGGCATAGAAGGCCCGCCACGGATTCCCCTCCCCCCCCTCGGGCCACCCGTGGCTCCGTGACCGGGTCTATTGACAAGGACGGCAACTATCCCCCAGTATCGACAAGCGAAAAGCCATGGTTTATAAAGCTGCCCTCATCAGGCGGGCGAGTGTCTGCGCCCTTTCCATTCTGCTGCTGGCCGGCGGCCGGGCGACGGCCCTGCGCTACCGGCCGGCCCCGGACGAGACGCTGTCCCACGTGGCCCTCATCCACTACGGCAGTCCCCGCAAGTTCGTCTACCTGCTGTCTCCCAACGCCATCAGCGATCCCGATCGCCTTCCCTCCGGCAGGTCACTGTGGGTTCCCACGGTGTGGCGCTACCGGGTGAGGAAGGGAGACACCCTGGGCTCCATCGCCGCCCGTTACCTGAAGGATTCCTCGCGGGCGGATTTCCTGCTGTGGCTCAACCGCATCAAGGATCCCAAGACCATCGAAGCCGGCACCCTGCTCACCATTCCCTTTCTCATCCGCCACCGGGTGCAGCGGGGCCAGACCATGGTGGATGTCGCCCGCCGCTACTATTTCAGCTCTCGCCCGGCCGGCCTGCTGCGCCGCTTCAACGGCAAGAGAACCAATGCCCTGAAGGCCGGCGAGATCGTCTGGGTGCCCATCTACGATCCCGAGGCAGCCATCGACAAGGTTCGCCAGCGGCGCAAGCGCCACGAAGAGCAAGAGAAAAAGCTGCGCCAGCAGGCGCGACAGATGGCCAGTCGTGCCGTGAAGGCGGCCAGGCCGGCAGAGAAGGCACCCGCCCAGCCAGCCGAGCAACCAGCGGCCAGTTCCTCGTCGTCTCCGAGCGCATCACCAACCGGCCAGCAGGCAACGGCCAAGGAGATCCCGCCGGCCGAGACGGCGGCGGTACCCACGCCCCGCCGGGCCAGCCGCCTCATCCAGAAGGCCTTCCGCCTTTACCGCGACGGTGAATACGAACTGGCCCGGGCCACCCTGCTGGGGGTGATCGAAGACGGCAAGTTGCAACCTGCCGACGAGGCCGAGGCCCGGGAGATTCTGGCCTTCTGCCTGGTGGCGCTGGGCCGTGAGCGGGATGCCGAACACGAATTCGTCAGGTTGTTGATGGTGGTTCCCGATCGCACCCTCGATCCGGTCACCACTTCACCCAAGGTACTCAAGGTGTTCGAGCGCGCCAAGGGCGCGGATTGAACACACCAGGGAGGAATATCATGAAAAAACTGTTCACAGTGGCAAGCATGCTGCTGGTAGTGGGTCAGGCCGGCCTGGCGGCGGCCCAGACGTGTACCGTTACCAACAACGACGGTTCCACGGATTCGTTCGCCCCCCCCGGCAGCCTGGGCAACTGCATCAACCAGGCCAATTCCTTTCCGGGCCCTTTCACGATTTCCTTCAACATCCCCGCCAACGTGACCCCGGACATCATCGCCGACACCGAGTACCTGATCACCAACTCCTGGGGAGTGGTCATCGACGGCTACACCCAGCCGGGCGCCGTGCCCAACACCAACTTCACCCCGCAGCCGCTCAACACCCAGCTGGTGGTCTCGGTCAGCGTCGTCCCGGACACCACCATGTGGCGCGGCTACGCGGTGTTCCGCATCGAGGCCAGCAACGTTACCATCCGCGGGCTCAACATCCACTCGGGCCCGCTGTTCGAGGTGGCCATCTGCTTCCTGTCCGGCGCGGGCGCCGACTGCAACGGCAATCGCATCGAGGGCAACTTCCTGGGCACCGACATCACCGGCACCGTGCCTCGGCCGAGCGGCTGGCTGCCCTGGAACCCACCCTACGGCGCCGGGGTATTCCTGGGCTCGGGCTCCAGCCAGAACCTGGTAGGCGTCTTTCCCGACGGCAACAACGACGCGGCCGAGCGCAACCTCATTTCCGGAGAGAGCCCGATAGTCACCCCCGGCACCAGCTTCGTCGGCCACGGCGTCCTCATCGACGGCACCGGCACCCGCCCGGCATATAACTACATCATCGGCAACGTCATCGGCAGCAACCCCGGTATCACCACACCGGTACCCAACAACTACGGCATCACCATTTACAACGGCGTGGGAACGGGCCAGATCATCGGCAATGTGATCTCTGGCAACATCGTCGACGGCATCTGGTCGGGCATGGCAACCGGCTCCATCGGCGGCAACAACGCCCGCTGGGAGATCGTTGCCAATGCCATCGGTATCGATCCCAACACCGACACCCTGCTGCCCAACGGCGAGGACGGCGTTCACATCGAGGGCGGCACCCAGGACTTCACCATCGGCGAACTCGACAACTGGGCCATGGCCAACGTCATCTCCGGCAACGGCCGCCACGGTGTCTATATTTACGGCGCCAACCTGGCCAGCACCCGCGACAACGGCATC
>QMME01000141.1 GCA_003647095.1 Deltaproteobacteria bacterium | reverse complement strand
TGGAGAACATGAGCGGCTTCATCTGTCCCCGGTGCGGCGAGCACACCGATATCTTCGGCTCGGGTGGAGGCGAGACCATGGCCCGGGAGATGGGCGTGGCCTTCCTGGGCAGGATCCCCATCGAGCCGCAGGTGGTCACCGCCAGCGACGGGGGCACCCCGGTGGTGGAGAGCCATCCCCACTCGGAGACGGCCAAGTCCTTCGGGCGGGTGGTACGCAGGCTGCTGGAGCCGGAGCTGGAACAGGCCGCCGTCGAGGCGGATGACGGTAACCAGGAGGGAGACATGAAGATCGCCATCCCCATCGCCCAGGGCAACCTGTGCCTGCACTTCGGCCACTGCGAGCAGTTCGCCCTGTTCGCGGTCGATGCCGGTCAGAAGAAGATACTCGGCAAGGAGATGCTCGATCCGCCGCAGCACGAACCGGGCGTGTTCCCGCGCTGGCTCAGCGAGAAGGGAGCCGACGTGATACTCACCGGCGGCATGGGGGCGCGGGCCCAGAGCCTGTTCAACCAGGCCGGGGTGAAGGTGGTCACCGGGGTGCCGGCAATGGATCCCGAGAAGGTGGTGCTCGACTACCTGAACGGCACGCTGCAGGCGGGAGCCAACGTCTGCGATCACTGAACGGGTGCGGCCGTGCCTACCTACAGCTATTCCTGCCCGAACTGCGGCCAGTTCGAGTGGCAGCAGGCCATCAGCGAGGCGGCGCTGACGGAATGCCCCCGGTGCGGCGCCGCGGTACAGCGGGTGATCACCGCCACCGGCGGCTTCATCATGAAGGGCCGGGGTCCGGCCGCCGACTGCGATCGCGAAACACCGTGCTGCGGCCGGGAGACCCGCTGTGACCGTCCCCCCTGTCGAAAGTGAGGCCAGGTAAGATGTATGGGTTCGATACCCTGCCCCGCGAACTCCAGGAGCAGGTCGTTGAGAAGGTCAGGCAGCAGTATACCCCCCAGGTGGCCGAGCAGTGGCTGCATCCCGATCACCTGGGCGAGATAGATCGGCCCGACGGCCGGGCGCGCCGGGAAGGCTCCTGCCACGACGTGGTGGAGGTGTTTCTCAGGGTGGCCGGAGAGCACATCAGCCGGGCGCGTTTTTCCACCAACGGCTGCATCACCACCATCGCCTCGGCCAACATGGCCATGAAGATGGCCGAGGGCCGGACATTGGCGCAGGCCCGGGCCATCGGCCAGGGAGACATCCTCGAGGCCCTGGGGGGCCTGCCGGCCGAGAGTGAGCACTGTGCCCAGTTGGCGGCCGAGGCCCTGCAGGCGGCGGTGAGCGATTGCCTGAAGTACCGCGCCGAACCCTGGAAAAAGCTGTACCGTTGAGGCCGGGGAGCCGGTGACCAGAACCGCCCTCATGGCCTGGTTGTTGCTGGTGCCGGTAACCGGCAACGCCAACGATATCTTCCTGCCCCTGTTGCCGGGCCAGCAGCGGGGGCAGTTGCGGCGTGATACCGTGCGCGACGTCGCCGCCGGGCAGCTTGCCGCCGTGCCGGTGCCCGCGGCACTGCCCGACGGGCGGGTGGCAGTGGCGGTGGTGGCGCTGCAGGACTGGCGGGAGAAGCTGTTGCTGCAGATCGCCCCGGGGCCTTCCGCCCCGCTGGGGCCGCCGCTCACCGTCGCTGACGGCCCGCGGGCCTGGCACCCGCGCCTGGCGGTCTCTCCCCGCGGCGAACTGTGGATCGCCTGGTGCGGCCGCCGCGACGAGCCGGGTGCGGGTGACTATTCCCGGAAGGTGTTCCTGCGCCGCCTGTTGCCCGCCCCGGCCGGTCCGTCGATCACCGTCTCCGGCCCGGGACGGGCCTGCCGGCCCGACCTGGCCATCGACCAACAGGGCAACCTGCACCTGGCCTGGGAGCAGTGGTCGGCCGGGCAGCCCGGCCAGGTGCGCATCGCCTACCGTCGCCTGGATGCCGCCGGCCGTCCCCGGGGCGGGGTGCGGCTGGTGTCGGAGGGCTCCTTCGACCGGCGCCCGGCCCTGGCCGTCTCCGCCGGCGGGGTGTGGCTGGCCTGGGACGGGCTGGTCAATCGTTGCCCCGACGGCGGTCCCGATCCCGACTACGACGTCTTCCTGCGCCGGCTGGCCGGTGGGCAGTGGGGCGAGATCATCGTGGCCGACAACCTCCCCGGCATCCAGGCGGCTCCGGCGCTGCTCGCGGACGGCGAGGCCCTCATCCTGGCCTACCACTCGAGCCGGGGCCACGATCTCGTCAAGTGGTGGCACCTGCGCCGCTGGTACCGGGGTCGCTGGTTCGAGCCTGTCGGCGAGAACCCCGCCGAGGAGGTCGCCTGGCGCGGCGAGAAGCAGGGAGGAGAGTATCCCGCCCCGGTGCGCCTGCCGGACGGCAGGTTGCTGGTGGTTAGCCGCAGTTCCCAGGGCTCCCAGGTGCAGCTGGTCGACGGCCGGGGGATAAGCCCGTTGTTCGATCTCACCCGCCGGGGCTGGGGTTCGCGCTGCCGCCGGCAGGTGGCGGTCCCGGCCGGTGATGGTGCGGTGCTGCTGGGCCGGCGCGGCCGCCGGCAGCCGGTGCTGGAGCGCCTGCTGGTGCAGCCCGGAGCCGGGCCGGTGCGCTGGCGGCCGCTGCGGCGGGAAGCCAAGCAAGTGCCGGCCTGCCGGCGACGGCAACACCGGGCGGCCGACGGACTGCCGGGCTTCGGCAAGGGAGGCCTGGTGCTTTACGGCGACATTCACATGCACTCGGCCCTGAGCGACGCCGCCGGGGCGCCCGACGAGGTGCTGGCCCGGGCCTGGACCCGCGGCCAGGACTTCGCGGCGCTCAGCGATCACGATCACATCGTGGGCCGGCCACTGTTTCCCTCCCAGTGGGACGAGCTGGCCTGGCTCAGCGACGTCTTCGATGCCCGGCCGGGGTTTGCCGTCCTGCATGGCTTCGAGTGGACCGGCCGCCCGGTGCCGGCCGGCTGCGGCCACCGCAACGTCTACTTCGCGGCGGCGCGCCCGGCACGCCCGTGCGGGTTTTCCCTGGGCTGCGACGATACTGCTTCCCTGGTGAAGTGGCTGCAGCCTTACCGGGCCCTGGTGATTCCCCACCACACCAGCTGGACGGGCACCGACTGGGCGGCCGATGAAAGGGTGGAGAGGTTGTTCGAGATGGTCTCGGTGCACGGTGTCTCCGAGTATCCCGGCAACCGCCCCATCCCGCCGCGGGCAGCGGCGGAGAACAGCCGGCCCGCCTTTGCCCGGGAGGGCCTGGCACGGGGCCGGGTGTTCGGCTTCGTGGGCGGTTCCGACGCCCACGGCCTGCTCTGGCACCACGGCCAGGCGCGCCGGCGCGATCCCTGGCTCTGCGGCCTGACCGGCCTGGTGGCGCCGGAGGTGACCCGGCGGGCGGTGTTCGACGCCCTGTTCGCGCGGCGTACCTTTGCCACCTCGGGAGCACGCCTGGCCGCCGGCCTGCAGGCGAACGGCCTGGGGGTGGGGCAACAGGGCCGCACCCGGCAACCGGTGAAGATCTCCTTCCGGGTGGAGGGAACGGCCCCGCTGCAAGGGGTGGAGATCGTTCGCGACGGCGAGGTGATCCTCAGCAGGAAGGTCGGCCGGCGGCAACTGGCGGGCAGCTTTACCGACAGGCACCCCGGCCGCGGCCGGCACTACTATTACCTGCGGGCCTGGCAGGGGGGACGACCGCCGGAAATGATCTGGACCAGCCCGGTGTTTCTGGATATTAAAGGGGAATGATGAGAGGGAAAGCGACCCTGGCCGCGGGATTGTCGTTGACGCTGCTGGCTGCTGCCGGCTTCTGCCGCGAGCGCTCCCGGCCCAACATCATCGTCATCACCGCCGATGCCATGCGCGCCGACATGGGCGGCTTCAGCGGCGACGGGGAAGTCAAGACTCCCCACCTGGACGCCCTGGCCGGCCAGGGCGTGGTATTCGAGCGGGCCTACACCAACATCACCACCACCACGCCCTCGCACGCCACCATCTTTTCCTCGCTCTATCCCTTCCAGCACCGGGCCTACAGCAACAAGGCACGTATCAGCGACCGGATCGACACCCTGTTCGAGATCATGCGCGGCGCCGGCTGGCACACCGCGGCCATCGTCAACATGCGCTGGCTCAACCCGGAGGTGTCCAACATCGTCCAGGGAGTGGAGGAACTGGCCCGCTGCCGGCACGTGCGCGGGGCCGCTGCCACCAACCGCTGGGTGCTGCCCTTCCTGGATCGCCAGCGCGACGGGAAAAAGCCCTTCCTGCTGTGGGTCCACTACGTCGACACCCATACCCCCTACCGGGCCCCCGGCAAGTACGCCCGCCGGTACTACCCGGCCGGACGCGATCCCCGCGATCCGCGCTTCACCTCCCTGGCCGAGGCCTGGAAGCAGTTTCCCGCCCATCACCGTGACAACGAGTTCATCAAGCGCTGGCTGGGAGGCATAACCGATGTCGACTACGTCATCGGCACCAACAAGGGTTCGGTGTCCTGGCTGGACGAGAACGTGGGCCGGCTGATCGCCCGGCTCCGGAAAAACGGCCAATGGGACAACACCATCTTCCTGTTCACCGCCGACCACGGTGAATCCCTGGGAGAGCACGGCCTGTGGTTCCTGCACGGAGGATTGTTCGAACCCACGGCGCGCATACCCATGATCCTCAAGGCCCCGGGCCTGCCGGCCGGCAGGCGGGTCGAGACCCTGGTGTCGCTGGTGGACGTCATGCCCACCCTGTTGAAAATGGCGGCGGTGCCGGTGCCGGCCGCGGCCCAGGGTGAAGACCTGCGCCCGCTGATCGACGGCGACGTCCGGCAGCGGGTGGTGTTCATGGAACACGCCGGCGCTTACCTGCGGGCGCTGGTGACTCCTTCCTACAAGCTCATCGTCCACCGCCGGACCAGGAACATCTACCCGGCCTATCCCATCCGCAAGGGCCGGGTGGAACTCTACGATCTTGCCGCGGACGCCGGCGAGGGGAAGAACCTGGCCGACGAGAAGCCCAAGCTGGTGGCGCGCCTGCGCAAGCTGATGGGCGAGATTCGCCGCGGGGCCAAGGTGTCCTTTTCCGCCGGCGATGCCGAACTGGACGACCAGACCCGGGCCATGTTGAGATCGCTGGGCTATACCGAGTGATCTTCCCCGCGCCGGGGAGGTGGTGGAGATCAAACAACCCTTCGGCAACACCGCGGGCCTCAAGCCCAGCCAGCTCCGCCAGCTGCAGAACCTCTACAACCGCCGGGTTCGCCCCTGGCAGTTGATCAGCCCGGAACTGGCCCGGCGCCTGGGAGAGCTGGCCCGGCAGACCGGCCGCCAGATCGGGGTGCTGCTCGACCGGCGCGGCTACGTGCGCTGGGTGCTGGTGGGCAACGCCGGGCGCCTGGTGCTGCCCGACGTCGGCCGCCTGCGCGCCGGACGGGCCCACCTGCGCGGCCTGCGCCTGGTCCACGTCCACCTCAACGACGAGGAACTCAGCCGGGACGATCTCACCGACCTGGCCCTGCTGCGGCTGGACTACGTGGCGGCGCTGTGCGTGGACCGGCGGGGCCTGCCGGGGCGCCTGTACGGAGCCCACCTGGTTCCCGGCGACGAGTCGGCGCAGCCCTGGCGGCTGGAGAGCTTCGCCTCGGTACACGATCTCCATCTCGATCCCCTGGCCCTGGTGCAGGCGCTGGAGGAAGAGTTCGCCCGCAAGACGGCTCCCTCCCCGGTCGAGGCCGGCGGGGAACGGGCGGTGCTGGTGGTAGTGGCGGATAGAAGCGCCGCCGGGGAGGACGAGTTGCACGAGCTGCGCCAGCTGGCGCGCACCGCCTCCCTGGAGGTGGTGGGCGAGGTGCTGCAGGTGCGGCCCCGCCCCGATCCCCGCTTCCTGGTGGGCCGGGGGCGCCTGCAGGAGCTGATCGTGGAGACCATGCAGAAGGGAGCCGAGCTGATCGTCTTCGGCAGCGATCTCACCCCGGCCCAGGCCCGGGCCATCGCCGACGCCACCGAGCTGAAGGTCATCGATCGCACCCAGCTCATCCTGGACATCTTCGCCCGCCGGGCTCGCAGCCGGGACGGCAAGCTGCAGGTGGAACTGGCCCAGCTGCGCTACCGCCTGCCCCGGCTCACCCGCGAGGACGGCGGCCTGAGCCGCTTGACCGGCGGCATCGGCGGCCGTGGCCCCGGCGAGACCAAGCTGGAGATCGATCGGCGCCGGGCCCGCGAACGCATCACCCGCCTGGAAGCGGAGATCGAGCGCTTGTCGCGCCGCCGGGCAGTGCGCCGCGCCCGCCGCCAGCACAACCGGGTGCCGGTGATCTCCATCGTCGGCTACACCAATGCCGGCAAGTCCACCCTGCTCAACACCCTCACCGATTCCCGGGTGTTCGTGGAGAACAGGCTGTTTGCCACCCTGGATCCCACCAGCCGGAGGCTGCGCTTTCCGCGTGAACGCGAGGTCATCATCACCGACACCGTGGGCTTCATCCGCGACCTGCCCGCGGACCTGCTGGCCGCCTTCCGGGCCACCCTGGAAGAGCTGGAGCACGCCGACCTGCTGCTGCACGTGGCCGACGCCAGCGATTCCCGCTGCCCGGAGCAGATAGAGACAGTGGTCGGGGTGCTGGAGCAGCTGGGGCTGGCCGGCGTACCCCGCCTGCTGGTGCTCAACAAGTGCGATCGCCTGGAGGACGGCCGGGGTCCCGACCTGGCCCGGCGCCTGGACGGGGTGCTGGTGTCGGCCACCCGGCGGCTGGGCCTGGAACAGCTGCTGCAGGCGGCCCAGGCGCTGCTGTGGGACCGGCCCGCCTGGCAGTCCTGAGAATCCGCCGGGTCTTTTCCGGGGTGCCCGGGCTCAGAACCAGAATGACAGGTCGACGCCGATGATGGCGTCGGGGGAAACATCGCGGTAGTCGGGGTTGAGCGGAATCGATACCCACAGGGCGGGCTGGAAGGGGCCGAAGCGCATGCGCAGGCCGGGGGTGAGGGCCAGCAAGGTCTTGTTGAAGTTCTCGTTGCTGAGGGGCGTGAATCCCTTGAACTCCACCAGGAACGCCAGCTGGGGGATGATGTTCAACCCCGCGGCCACGCCCCAGATGAAGGCCCCGGTGGTGTCACGGTTGTCGGTGTCGCTGACCGGGATGATCACCGCCGGCGACAGCTCGGCCTGGAAGTAGAGGGTCTTGCCCGGAACCATGATGTCGAAGGTGCCCACCACCGACAGCGACTCGGGGAAATGCATGCCGGCGAACAGGGCGTTGGTGAGCCCGAAGCTGTGGGCCATGGCCTGCTTCATGCTGGTGGACAGGTCATCGGCGAGCCAGGCGGTGGGCAGGTAGACGTCCAGCGACCAGCCGGTGTAGAACTCCAGCTCCTTCCTGTCCGGGTCCAGCCGGTACTTGACGCCCAGGCCCACGTTGCCGATGGCGAACTGGGAGAAGTTGTTGCCGGCGGCGTCGGTGGCGCTCACCAGTGCCAGCGGCACTTCCAGCCCCAGGTAGAGGGGGGTGCTGGGAAAGGTGAAGCCGCCCCGTACCAGCATGGACACGGCGGTGATCTCCGGGTCGGTGCCGGGGGCTATCCAGGCACTGATCTCGCCGCCGCTGTTCAGGTTCAGGCCCTTGAGGGTGAACGGTTGCAGGATATCGCCCACCCCGCCGGGAACCTTGGTGGTGTCGTACCACTGGGCCCGGACCGGCAGGGCCACCAGCAGCAGAACGAAGATTCCGATAACACGCCTGGCCTGCATGGCTTCCTCCTTGGTGCCAGTTGCGCCTGGTTCGAAAACTCTCCTGCCTAGAAAATAGCGGTAAATGGATTGCTTGGCAAATTATTGACCGCCGGTTTCCGGAATCACAGCGGCTGGATGCCGATGACCTCGTGCTTGAGCCGGCCGATTCCCTCCACGGCGGCGCGGGCGGCCGAGAGGGTGGAAAGCAGCGGCACCCGGCACTTGATGGCCGCCCGGCGCAGGGCGTGCTCGTCGTAGAACGACGGCGCTCCCAGGGGAGTGTTGACCAGCAGGTCCACCTCGCCGTTGTGGATGGCATCGGCAATGTGTGGCCGGCCCTCGTTGACCTTGAACACGCTCTTCACCTCCAGGCCCTGCCCGCGCAGGAAGGCGGCGGTTCCCGAGGTGGCCAGCAGTTCGAAGCCCAGGTCGGCGAAGTCCCGGGCGATGGGTGCCAGCTCCTGCTTGTCACGGTCGTGCACCGACAGGCACACCCGCCCGCGCGCCGGCAGCGGCAGGTCCGCCGACATCATGGCCTTCACGAAGGCCATGCCGAACTGCTCGTCCCAACCGTAGGCCTCGCCGGTGGAACGCATCTCCGGGCCCAGCACCGGGTCGAAGCCGGGAAAGCGGCCGAAGGGAAACACCGGCACCTTGACGGCGAAACCGCGCGGCCGCGGCTCTGCGGTGAGTCCCAGCTCGGCCAGGGTGCGGCCCACCATCAGCCGCGCGGCCACGTCGGCGAAGCGTATCCCCAGGGCCTTGGACAGGAAGGGCACGGTGCGGCTGGCGCGGGGATTGACCTCCAGCACGTAGACGCGATCCTCGTAGATGGCGAACTGCACGTTCATCAACCCCACCACCCCCAGCCCCCGGGCCAGCTTCTTCACCTGGCTGCGGATGGTGTCGAGATGGCGCGGGGCCACCTTCCAGGTGGGCAGCACCGCCACCGAGTCGCCCGAGTGGATGCCCGCCTGTTCCAGGTGCTGCATGATGCCGCACACCACCACCTGCCGGCCGTCGCTGAGGGCGTCGACGTCGACCTCGAAGGCGTCTTCCAGGAAACGGTCGATGATGATGGTACGGCCGGGTACCAGGCGCACCGCCTGGGCCAGGTACTCGCGCAGGCGCGACTCGTCGTAGCACACGGCCATGGCCCGGCCGCCCAGCACGTAGGAGGGGCGCACCAGCACCGGGTAGCCGATGCGGGCGGCGACTTCCAGGGCCTGTTTTTCGTCGGCGGCCACGCCGTAGTCGGGACGGGCGATTTCCAGCTCGTCGAGCAGGCGGCCGAAGCGGCCGCGATCCTCGGCCAGGTCGATGGAGCGGTAGGGGGTGCCCAGGATGGGAACACCCAGGCGCTCCAGCTCGGCCGCCAGGGCCAGGGGAGTGGCGCCGCCGAACTGCACGATCACCCCCCGCGGCTGCTCCCGCTCCACCACCGCCAGCACGTCTTCCGGCCACAGCGGCTCGAAGTAGAGCCGGTCGGAGATGTCGTAGTCGGTGGAGACCGTCTCCGGGTTGCAGTTGACCATCACCGTCTCGAATCCCTCTTCGCGCAGGGCCGCGGTGGCGTGTACGCAGCAGCAGTCGAACTCGATACCCTGGCCGATGCGGTTGGGCCCGCCGCCCAGGATCAC
>QMME01000140.1 GCA_003647095.1 Deltaproteobacteria bacterium | reverse complement strand
ATCCTGGGGCTGAAGTCGGTCCCAAGGGTTTGGCTGTTCGCCAATTAAAGCGGTACGCGAGCTGGGTTTAGAACGTCGTGAGACAGTTCGGTCCCTATCTGTCGCGGGCGAAGGATACTTGAGAGGAGCTATCGGTAGTACGAGAGGACCCCGATGGACGCACCTCTGGTGCACCGGTTGTCGCGCCAGCGGCATAGCCGGGTAGCCACGTGCGGAAAGGATAACCGCTGAAAGCATCTAAGCGGGAAGCCTCCCTCGAGATTAGGTATCCCGTTCCTGTCTTCGGGCAGGACCTCAAGGGCCCTTCTAGACCAGGAGGTTGATAGGCCGGAGGTGGAAGCGCAGCAATGCGTGTAGCTGACCGGTACTAATTGCCCGTGTGGCTTGACCATACTTTTTTTCCTTTCGTCCGCTTCGCCGGGCGGCGGGAACAAGAGTTCCCGGCCGGGAAGTGGTCGGGGTTCGAGGCAAGACCCTGTTACGGGGCGCAGAATAGAGACGAACTCGCGAATACCGGTTTCCGGTGGCCATGGCGGAGGAGTTACACCCGATCCCATCCCGAACTCGGAAGTTAAGCCCTCCAGCGCCGATGGTACTGCACTGGCAACGGTGTGGGAGAGTAGGTCGCCGCCGGAGCTTTTTTCTAGCGGAAGGCATCATGCCTTCCGCTTTTTTAATTTGTCTCCTCGTTGCCAAGTACCACCTGCCGTGCTAAGAAGACGCCGGAAAAATCGTCTCGTCGGACCGGAGGTGGATCATCGCTGAAGAAAATTCCGCAAACGGCCAGCAGGAGGGCGACCCCGGGGAAAAGTTGGACTTCGGCCAGGCGGTACGCAAGGCCTGGCGGGAGTTTTCCGAGCCCTTCGTGTTGACGGCCCGCGCCCCGCGGGCCCTGTGGGGGTTGTACATCTCCTATTTCCTGGAGGGCGCGGCCTACTTCGGAATCCTCACCGAGCTCATGCTCTACCTGCAGGAGAACGTCGGCGTCAGCCCCCACCACGCCGGCATAGTGGTGGGCTTTTTCACCTGCGGCATCACCCTGGCCCAGCTTTTCCTGGGCGGGGTGGCCGACAAGATCGGCGTGCGCCGGGCCCTGTGGACGGCCGTGGGGCTGCTCACCCTGGGCCGGGTGGTGCTGGCCTCCGGCGAGCTGGTGGCCGGCGGCGGCGGGGGAGTGGGCTCGGCGCTGTTCTTCGTCACCATCGCCGCCCTGCTGGTGGTGGCCCTGGCCTACGGCATGTACCAGCCGGCGGCCTACGCGGCGGTCAAGCAGTTCACCGACGCCAAGTCCGCGGCCATGGGTTACGCCATGATCTACGGCTTGATGAACCTGGGAGCCTTCTTCATCGGCTGGGCCAGCCCCCACATCAGGGAGAAGTTCACCGACAGCCTGCCGCCCAACGGCCTCAGCGCCGTCTTCTGGGCTTGTGCCGGGGCGGTGGCGGTCGGCTTGATCGTGATCGTGGCCATGGTGACGAGAAAATCCGTCGCCGCGGCCACCGTGGCGGCACCGGGGGCCGAGGCAGGCGGCGAACCACCCCCCGCTGGAGATGCCGGCGAGAAGGAGGAGGCCGCGGTGCCCCTGTGGGACGCCCGCTTCGTCCTGTTTTTCATCCTGGCCCTGGTGGGCACGGTAATTCTCATCGACTATGTCGTCGACGAACCCCTGGCCCGCTGGCTGGGGTTCCTGCATACCGGCAGCAGAACCGGCGACATCCTGCTGCGCATCGCCGTGTTCGGGATCTTGCTGGCACCGCTCCTGGTGGTCTTCCTGCGCAGAAGGCCCGATCACCCCTTCCGCAACGGTCGCTTCGTCTTCTTCATCTTCATCCTCATTCCCGTGCAGACGCTGTTTGCCCACAACTGGTTGACCCTGCCCCAGTACATCAAGTACGCCTATTCCGGGTTCGTGAGCGAGAACTACGAGCTGATCTCCAACATAAACCCGGTACTGATCTTCTTCCTGGCTCCCCTGGTGGCGGCGCTGACGGCCCGGGCCAACGTCTACCGGATGATGGTCCTGGGCACGCTGGTGATGGCGGCGCCCACCTTCCTGCTGGCGGTGGCCGCGAAGCCCTACCTGTTGTACGCCTACATCTTCCTGATGACCATCGGCGAGGCCATGTGGCAGCCGCGCTTTCTGCAGTACATCGCCGAGATCGCCCCCGAGGGCAAGACCGGAATCTACATGGGCATCGGCCAGTTTCCCTGGTTCCTGACCAAGATGATCACCGGCTTCTATGCCGGCTGGTTCCTGGCCCGCTACTGTCCGGCCACCGGCCCCCAGGACACCGAGACCATGTGGCTCGTCTATGCCTTCATCGCCATGGTATCGCCGCTGGCCCTGTGGCTGGCCCGCCGCTGGGCCGGGGCCGGCCAGGGCATGGGAAAACCGGCCGCCGGCTAGGTGGTTGCTCCGGGAGCCCAGAACTAGCGTCGTTGACGGGGATATAGAGAGATGATGAAGAAGAAGGGCAACTACATCGGTACCGAGATTGACCGCAAGTGGTGGAAGCGCTACCGCGGCGAGAGCATGTTGGCACGCGGCAACGGCGAGTTCTGGATGGACGAGAAGGGCATCCGTTTTCATCGCCTGCTCACCAGGATTCCCCTGCTCATCGGCTGGGAGGAGATGAAGCTGGCCAGCCTGGGCAAGTGGCACGCCGGGCGCTGGGTGCTGGGGCGGCCGGTGCTCAAGATCGACTTCGAGAGAAAAGGCCAGAAGCTCTGCGCCGGCTTCTATCTTTCGGAAGACTGGCAGCAGATGGCGCAGCTGGCCAGCGATCTCAACAAGCGCATACAGAGAAGCGGCCGGGCCTAGCCGCCGAAGCCGGGCAGGGGCGACTTGCGCACCGCCTGGCTCTGCAGGTAGCCGCTGGCGGTCCGCCGGATCGATCCTGACGGGGAGTTTCCCGCCCCACCTTACTCGCAACCTATGGGGGCGGTGCTCACCACCACGTCGTCGAACCACACCCGGTTGCTGAACTGCTCGGCGTCTTCGCTGGTAATGTAATGCTGCAGGCGCACCCGGTTCAAGGCCAGGGTGGGGCTGGTGCGCCACATCATGCCGTCGACGCGATGGACGAGTTCACCGTCCACCCAGTAGGCCATGGCTCCGTCGTGTTCGCCCGGGGTGTTGGCCTGCATCATCATCTCGAAGCAGAACCAGCGACCCACGGGGAAGGCCACCGGGGGATCGGGTTCGAAGATGTTGCCCCAGCAGCACTGCGGCTGCTCGTCGCAGGTGGGCAGGCCCTTGTCGGCACATTCCTGGCAGACGGCCTGGACGTCCATGTAGCGCTCGCAACGGGTGTCGCAGCTCATCTCCGGGAAGTAGGTGTAGAAGAAGCTCTCGTGGCTGCCCTCGCGGAAGTCGACGGTGGTGCCCATGGACAGCTCACCGTTGGGCAGGCAGCCGGCGGTGCCGTGGTACCAGTAGTCGTCCGGCTGGGAGCCGCCGATGTTCAGGAAGTGGTGCACGTAGCGGTGGTCGTCGGCGAAACGGATCCAGGCCCGGAAGTACAGCAGCTCGTGGCTGTTCATGTCGCAGTTGCTGCGCTGCTCGCCGACGCAGTCGCGCCAGTCGAGGCTGGCGCCGCGGTAGCCGGAGGCCGGCTCCGCCGGCAGGTACAACGCCCACTGCCCGGAATGGGGGGCCGAGTCGTCCAGGCGCACCCGGCCGCGGTCGTCCACCCCGACGCCGGAGATGAAATCGGAGGCGGCCAGGAAGGCATCGAAGTCGCCGCTGCCACTTTCGAAGTCTTCGCACAACAGCCACTGGGGGAGGGGATTGCTGCAGGAATGCTGCCCGGCCGTATCCGCCGGCGCATCACCGCCGTCGGTCTGTTCATCGGCGCCGTCGAACGTGACCTCGTCGTCGCCGGTGGCATCCGCCCCGGCGTCCTCCCGGTCGTCGGCGACGGCGGCATCTTGACCGTCAGCCGCCGCGACGGGCTCGTCGCCGTTGCCCGGTCCGGACACCGTGCCCCGGCAACCGGCCGGCAGCAGGCCGGAAAGGCACAGGAAAAAAAGAACCAATCCTCTCATGCAGTGCTCCTCCAGCTGTGGCCAATGATACTTCATGTTGTCAGGAAACGACGCCGATCTCAAGCCGGTGATCGTGGCCGGGATCTCCCACCCCGCACTGGCTTCCCCCCGCTCTCCGGGGTATAAGGGAATCCGGGAGGAAGAAGATGCCCGGGAGAGCGCAACCGTTCTGGAGCGGGGTTCACTGGCCGGTCCTGGTGCTGGGGTTGGCCTGCCTGGTTGCCTGCGACGAGATCTCCGACTACTTCGACGACGGGGAGGAGACCATCACCGCCAGTGGCTACCGGCAGCCCGAAAGGGCAGGGCCGGCGGCGGAAGATGAAGGCGAGGTGGCGGAAGGCAGCGCAGGCACCATCCGCATGCACCGGCCCCGGCCCATGATGGGGGTGTACAAGTACACCGATGACCGGGGAGTGGTCAATTACGTCGACGACATCAGCAAGGTGCCCCGCAAGTACCGCCGGCGGGCCCATCACCCCCTGGGCGGCTCCTATGCCATCTACCAGGCCAGCCCGGTTGACGATCTCCTCGAGAAGTACCATGTCGACGCCGACAAGTATCGCCGGGACGACAAGCGGCAGCCGGCCTCCGGCGCCCGCGGCGGTCCCGTCGTGCTCTACTCGACCTCCTGGTGCCCCTACTGCAAGAAGGCCCGCCGCTACCTCGAGCGGCGCGGGGTGAAATTCACGGTAAAGGACGTGGGACGTTCCCGGGATGCGCTCGAGGAGATGCTGCGCAAGTCCGGCGGCTCTCGCGGAGTGCCGGTCATCGACGTCGGCGGCACCATCATCCGCGGCTACAACCCCCGCGCCCTGGACCGGGCACTGGGGGAATAGACCGGTAACGTTTTCTCAGCCTCGTTTGAACCTGGCCAGCAGATCGACAACGGCGTCGCGGTGCACCATGAAGCTGAGTACCTTGAGACGGACGTAGTCGTCACGCATGAAGTAGTAACCCCGGTGGGAACCTCGCTGGGCGGAGCTGCCCGAGTCCTTGAACAGGAACCAGTCGTGGCCGGCATGGCGGGTGTATCCCACCACGTGCACCCCGTGATCGTCGGTGGTGACGTGGTGCGCCAGGCGGTACTCGCGGGCCAGCTGGTCGATGTGATCGCCGGGAATGTCGTAGGGGGGTACGAACAGGGTGTCGTGTTCCGGGTCCTTTCCCGGTTCCGACACGTCCACGCCCACGATCACGCCGTAGCCCTTGGTGACGGCCTCCTTGAGGCCCTGGTAGAACTCGTCGAGCGGCAGGTTGTGGTAGCTGCTGTCGTGCCACCAGTTGTCGGGTACCTTGAACTCCACGGTCCGGTAGAAGGGCTCCGACAACGTCGAGACGAAGCCCACGTATTCGTCGGGGTCGATGTGCAGCACCTGCTGCATGAACTGCCGGGGGGTGTAGCTCTGGCCCTGGTACTCGAACTGTTGCGGAGGAGGGCCCAGGTGGCGATCGAGAATCACCTGCAGCATGTGCAGGCCGGACTCCCGGTCCCAGAGGTTCTTGCCGGCCAGGGCCTCGAGCAGGGCCTTCATCTCCCGGAACATGCGCAGGTGATCGTGGCGGGGATCGGGGCCGGTGAAGCCGGGATAGGCGGAAAGCGGCCAGGCGCCGTGCTCGCGCCAGATGCGGGTGAGCGCGTTCGACTCCGAACCCTCGGCGAACAGCGAATCGCCGCGCTCGTCGAGGTAACGGGCGGCCTTGGCCAGGTACTCGTAGTAGACGGTGGACATCTCCGCCAGCTTGATCTTGCGGGACGTTTTCCTGATCACCTCCGATTCCATGAAGGAGGTGGTGGAAAACGACCAGCAGGTGCCGGTGTAGTACTGGCGAACCGGCGGCAGGTGGGGGATCTGCTGGAACTGCTCGACGCTGGTGGGGCGTTCCGACTCGGGCAGGGAGCTGACCAACTCCCTTTCCTCCCGGCGCTCCCGCTCCTTGCGTTCGGCCTGGCGCTTGCGAATGGCCGCCGTCTCGGCATCCTGTTCGTCCTGCCACTTCCGGTCACGCTGCCTGATGTCCTCGAGCGCCTGGTCGCGCACCCGGGGCCGGTAACGGGTGTCGATGGCCTGACCGCCGGCCGGCAGGTCGGCGGGGGCTATTTTCACCACCCGTGGCCCGGAGGGGGTGCCCCCGGTGTCGCCGGTTTGCCGGGAGACGGGTGACGGGTTGCAGGCAAAAGTGGCCGTGGCCAGCAGGAAGGCGAGTTGAAGGCCGAGTTTCATGGATACCTCCTTGGGTGTGGTTGCTGTATTCCTGCTACACCAACTGCCCGGCCCAGACAAGAGAGTTTCTTCGCCAGGGCACCGCCAACGGCGGGGTCGCCCGGAGGTTATTACCGAGTGCCCGCCAGCCATCGGGAAAAAAGGCGACGCAGCCGCCCCCAGGGGCCGGGCACCACGCTCTCCACCCGGCAGGCGACCTGTTCGAGGGCCACGCTGCAGGAGCCGGACGAAGGATTGTCTCCCCGCAACACCAGTTGCGGTACCCGTTGCCAGACGCGGTGGAGCATTACTCCTTGCGGAGTTCGGGCCAGGACGATATCGCCCACCCGCGGCCCGGCATCGGCCAGGGGAGCCAGCACCACTCGCTCGCCGGGAAATATGGCTGGTGTCATGCTGTGGCCGCTGACCCGCAGGCGCAGTCGCCCGCCCCGGCCGGTGACCTCCCGGGCCAGCTCGAACAGTTCCTCTGCCGGCAGCCGGTCGAGCCTCATCGGTCCACCCGTTTTCCGGCGTCTTGACGCAGCAGTTGCACCAGCGCCTCGTCCGGGGTGAAGCTCAGCAGCTGCGCGGCGACCTGCCGCAGCAGGTGCGTGCCCCGGTCCATGATCCGCTCGATTCTGCCTGCCGACCATTCCAGGGAAAACACGCAACCCAGCAGGCGGACCAGGCCCTCTGCGAAGGGCAGGTCGGTTACCAGGCAGCTCGGGGACTTTTGCAGGAAGAAGATGCGTGCCAGCCGTCCCTGGCCGGGACGCGAGAAGCGGGCCTCGCCGTGCCAGGGAGTGGACCAGGCCCACCAGCCGTCCGGCCGCGGCTGTACGATCACCCGGTCGTCGCACAGCACTCGTCCCACCCCGGCGCGGTCGAGCAGGCGACAGATGGTGCTCTTGCCGGCTCCCGACTGGCCGGCGAACAGCCACAGCTCTCTGCCGAAACGAACCGCCGCCGCGTGCAGCAGCAGGGCGGAGCGCTCGGCCAGCAACCGGCAGGCCCACAGTTCGAGCAGCGGCTCGCGCAGGGCGAAGTCGTTCCCGGGCTGCTCCGGGCCCAGCAGCCGGGGATCGATCCTGGCCTCGGCCGGCCCGCCGTCGGCCGGCAGCAGCAGCTGCTGGTAGGCCCGGCCCCCCGGGCCGCCGCGGCGCAGCAGCAGCCTCTCGCCCCGGGGATGCCGCTCCAGGCACCAGATACCTCCCGAATCGAGCGTAATCAGTTCCGGTTGCGCCGGCTGCACCGGACCCCGCCGGCAGAGGCAGGTCACGGACCGCTCGCCCGGCTCCACCTCGAAGGGATGCAGGAGCGGCGGCAGCCTGTCGCTTTCCCGAAGCTCGAGCTTCAGCGGACCTATGGAGATGGCGGTGGTCAACTGCCCGGAGCCGCTATGGCCATGCAGGGACTGCCCGCGGCCTTGCAGATGCCCATCAGGGCCTCTTGGGTTCCGATCTCGATCACCCTGACCCGTGGCGGCTGGTAGGGTTCACGTTCCGGGGTTCTTTTTTCGTGGGCCCGGCTGGAGGGCGGGCTGGTGCGGTCGTGTTTCATGCGGCTCCGACCTCCTGCTGGTGGTGTCGCCGCAGCCGGGAGCGTTCCCGGGCCAACCGGCAGTAGAACGAACCCGGGCCGGGAGCATCCTCGCCGCGAGCCATCAGCGGGCAGGCGCTGCACAACTGGGCGTGGGCGCAGTCGCCGCAGGCCGCCGAGTCCAGGCGGGGCGGAGAGAACCCCTCCAGCCGCCGCCAGGCCGCGGAAAAGCCTTCTGCGAGTACGTCCCGGCGCGGCTCGATCAGGTGGACACAGGGCCGCAGGCCACCGGCGGCGTCGATGTAGAAGCCCTGCCTTCCCGCCTGGCAGCCGGAGCGTCGGTCGGAATCCCCCCTGTCGTCGCCGGCGTGGTAGGTGGACAGGCTCGCCTCCAGCGCCGCGGCCCGATCCGCGGGCAGGCGCAGGCGACAGGGTTTGCGATCTCCACCCAGCGTGGGATCGATGGTGGATTCGATCCGCAGGGGGATGTCCCTGGCGGCGGCGAAATCGTTCAGCCGGGACAGCTCGCCGGCCAGCGGGACCAGCAGGGGCACGTTCAGCCTCACCTGGAGGCCGCGTTGCCGGAGCCTGTCGATGGCTTGAAAAACGCGGTTGCGCATGCCAGCCACCCCGGTGACCTGCCGGTAGGTGTCTTCGCTGTAACCGTAAAGAGAGATGTCGATGCGCCGGGGCGGGCGACGGGCCAGGGCGTCGGCCAGCCCGTCGTCTATGAGGCTCCCGTTGGTCTGCACGGTGACGAGCATTCCCGCGGACACGGCGTGCCATACAATACGTGACATGTCGCGGCGCAGGAAGGGCTCCCCGCCGCTGAGTCCCAGGTAGAGACAGCCGGCGTCGGCCAGCTGGTCGAGCAGGTGGAGCACCTGGCCGGTGTCGAGTTCCCGTCCGGGCCCGGGCGTCCCGCGCAGGTAACAGTGCCGGCAGGAGAAGTTGCAGCGGCGGGTCAACTCCAGGGTACCGGAAAGCGGTGCCCGGCCCTGCCGGCGGGCCAACAGCTTCCGGTGCAGCCAGTCCATTTCCCGCCGTTGCAGGGTCATTGCCGACCTGCCTCCTTGACCAGACCGATCTCGAGGAAATCATCCAGGCAGGAAAGCGTGTCGTCACGCGCAGTCCTCTCGTCAACCAGGAAACGCTCGACCAGCAGGCTTGCTATCTGTGCCGCCGTACGCTTGCCGTCGAGGGCCTGCCAGACGGCGGCAGCGGTCTTGTTGAGCAACACTATGGAGATCTTGTCGTTTTTTTCGGACGGGGAGGAAGAACCGATGGGAACCAGCAGCAGCTCGTCGTCAATGGTCCTGGCGACGACCTGCAGCGCCTTGATCACGCGTGCCGTCTCTGCCAACCTCATGTGCCATCCTGCCTGCCCCCATCACATGTACAATATTACTATTCATTTTGGCATAGTGCAACCATGGTGCACCGGGCCGGTTCACGTAGGCAGGCAGGTGCGTCGATCCAGGCGTCTAGTCGCCGTCGGCCGGCCGTCTTTTCAGCTTCTCCCGGAAACGTTCCAGCACCT
>QMME01000139.1 GCA_003647095.1 Deltaproteobacteria bacterium | reverse complement strand
TGCGTTCCTTGAAGGTTTTGCCCTCGCGGTCATCGAGCTGGCGCTCACCCTCCAGGCGATGACCGATGACCTCGTGAAAGAGCACCCCGGTGGCCTCGCCATCGAGAATGGCCGGGCCGGTGTATGGTTCCAGCTTCGGGGCCACGCGTAGCTGTTCCAGCTCGTGGGCCAGTTTTTCTACGATGGCGGAGACCTGGCTTCGGGTGGGTAGCTCGGTCTCGCTCTGGGCGTAGACGGTGCGGCTGTGACGGATCAGGGTGCCATCGGTGGCCCGGGTGACCCCGAAAACGGAAATGCTGTAGATGGTGCGCTCGGTGGCCAGGCGCGTGCCCTCCGAGTTCACCAGCAGGCGCGTGCGCTTCTTGGCCTCCATGGTGACCGAGGAGTCGAAGATGTCGGGGTGGGCTTCGAACTGCGCCGAGGCCTGGCGCACCAGTGCCTCCCAGCGCTGGCCGGAGAAGGAGAAATCCACCGGCTCCTGCAGGAAGATGGATTTTTCTTCCCGGGAGAAGCTCAGCTTCTTCTTGCCGTCTTCCACCTCGGTGATCTTCTTCGACTTGCGCTTGAGATACGACTTGAGCGCCGCCTTGTAGGCCGAGTCGGTCAGCAGCCACAGGCTGTTGCGCAGGGCCAGCGGGTCATCGTCGATGGGGCCGGCGTTACCGGGACGGTAGGTGGGAGAGCCCATGAAGTCGAACTCGGCCTTGCGGTCGCCGATGTTGTCGAATTCGTAAGAGCCGACCCGTACTTCCACCCGCAGCCTCCGCCAGCGGTTGTGGTCGGAACCGTAGAGCGCCCCGTAGCGGGCACGCAAGGAGTGGCTCTGTTCCTCTTTCATCTCCATGGCCACGAAGTAAGGGGCATCGAAGCCTTCCATCTTCAGCCTGCTCATGGAGCGCTTCATCTCGGCCTGCATGGCCTCGAGCAGGCGTGGCCGCCTGTCGAAGTTCCGCCGTCCGGAAGCCCCGGTGGCCACGCCGGCCATCAGCAGCACCACCATCACCCAACCGTTGATTCTCCGCTTGCCTGTGGTCATCATCCCTTCTCCTTGTCACCGTGGGGGGAAGCCCGGCTCCACTCCAGCCACATTTGCTCAACTCTTACCCAGCCAGACGTACACCATCCAGCCCATCAGGCCCAGCGCCAGCAGGACATAGACAACGAGCTTCGGCACCCGGTACTCCGAGACGATGTCCCGCTTCCGTTCCTTCTTTCCCTTGAGGCGCGAACCCATGTTCTTTACGTTCCCGCGGACCGGATCCTTTCCGGTCTTGGCCCGGCAGTCTACCGCAGCGGCGACCCGGGAACAAAACAAACTTTGACGTTCCCACGGCAAGCGGTTTATTTTCCGGGCATGACACCTGTTTCCGAAAGTTGGTTCCATCCCGCCTTTGTCTTGCTGGTTGCCGGGTTACTGCTGTCGCTGTTGGTGTGGCGACGCAGCAGTGGTCGCCGCGCCTGGCAGGTAGCCAGTATGTCGCTCTTCATCTGCCTGCTGTGGCTGGCGGCTTTCAACGGCCGGCCCACCTGGCCGGTGGACCTGTATCTGGCCAGCGACCCGTTGCTGGCCGCGGTGCACACCCTGGCGGGGCGGGTGCTGGTGCCGCTGTTGCTGCTGTCACTGCTGTTCGTGGTGCTGGCGCTGCTCATGGGGCGGATCTTCTGCTCCCACCTGTGCCCCCTGGGTGTGCTGCTGGACGTCTCGGACCATTTCCTGGCCCGCCCCCAGCGGGTCAAGGAAAACCGCGGTGCATACCGGCGGGTCCGGCCGGTCAAGCTCGTGCTTTTACTGGTGCTGGTGGGGGCGGCGCTGTTCGGCTTCGACCTGCTGGGGTTCGTCGATCCACTGGTGATCATGACCCGCTTCACGGCCACCCTGTTCTACCCGGCGCTGGTGGCCCTGGCGGACGCTTCGCTCCAGGTGCTGCGGCCCCTGGGTGCCAGCCTGGGCTGGTTGGACCTGGCCTACCTGGAGATTATCAGCCCGACCTTCGACGGGGCGCTGCTCATGCTGGGGTTGTTGCTGGTGCTGCTGTTGCTGGGGCGCCTGCAGCCGCGTTTCTGGTGCCGGCACCTGTGCCCGCTGGGCGGCCTGCTGGGGCTTCTCGGCCGCCGTGCCCCCTACCGGCGCCGGGTGGACTCAGACAAATGCAACGCCTGCAATCGCTGTGTGCGCCTGTGCCCCACCGGGGCCATCCACCTGGAGGGCAAGCTCTACGATCGGAGTGAGTGCATTACCTGCCTCAACTGCGTGCGCGAATGCCCGGAAGGAGCGGTGAGCTTCTCCTTCGGGGCCCGCCGCCCGGCCCAGGAGCAACCCGGGGTGGCTGCCGGCCGGCGGCTGGTGCTGGGAGGGCTGCTGGGAGGAGCGGCGGCGGGCCTGGCCATGCGCATCGATGGCCTGCATCCCGGGCATGCTTTCCTGCCGCTGCCTCACCGGCACGGCCGCTTGATCCGACCCCCGGGAGCGGTGCCCGAGCCGGAGTTCCTGGCCCGCTGCACCCGCTGCGGCGAGTGCCTGCGCGCCTGCCTGACCAATACCCTGCAGCCCGACTGGTACCGGGCCGGGTTGGAAGGTCTGTGGGCGCCGCATTTGGCCCTGCGCCATGCCGCCTGCGAGCAGACCTGCAACGTCTGCGGCCAGGTCTGTCCCACCGGGGCCATCCGTCCGCTTACCCCCATCGAGAAGCAGCACGCCAAGATCGGCACCGCCGTGATCGTGCGCGACCGCTGCCTGCCCTGGTCCCAGGACCGGCGCTGCCTCATCTGCGACGAGCAGTGCCCCTACAACGCCATCGTCTTCCGCCACGACGCCCAGCACCACGTGGGATTGCCGGTGGTCAATCCCAACCGTTGCAACGGTTGCGGCCAGTGCGAGGACAAGTGCCCGGTACTGGGCGAGGCGGCCATCATCGTGGTTCCCCAGGGCGAGTTGCGCCTGAGCAGCGGTTCCTACGTGGCCGAGGCCCGGGCCCTGGGGTTGGTGTTCGAGGCCGAGAAGGGCGAGTTCCAGGACCAGTTCCGCCTGGAGGGGGAGGAGGCCGCTCCCGGCGGCAGACCACCGGCAGGGCAACAGCAACCCGGAGGCAAGCAACATGCCGCTGACCAGGAACTTCCCCGACTGCCACCGGGGATAGAGCCCTGACGATGGCTGCTCATCTCCAGTAGCGGGGAGTGACGGGGCGGCGCAGGGCCGGGCGTTTGTACCATTCCCTGGTCTTGCCCACCGCCAGCACGGCGTGGATCTTCTCGCCGGGGCGCAGTTCGAGCAGGCGGCGCAGGCGAGCGTCGTGGCGGATGGCCTCGACCACGAAGCCCACGTGGCAGGTGCCCAGTCCCATGGCGTGAGCGGCCAGGGTCATCTGCCCGGCCGCCAGCAGGGCGTCTTCCTGTGGGCAGGAGGCCCCGGGCAGGGAGCCGACGAGGATGGCCGCCGGGGCCCCGTGAAACAGCCGGTCGCGGCCGGTACGCTCGAATTCCTCCAGGCCCTCCTTGACCGACTGGTAGTACTCGCGCCAGTACTGGCCCAGGGCGTCTTTCATGAACAGTCGCGAGAGCAGGCGCGCCGCCCGTGACTCGGCCAGCTTGTTGAGCCTGCGGAAGAAGTCGGCCGCCGCCTGGCCCAGGTGTTCCACGGCGGCGCGGTCGGGCAGGATGGTAAACGTCCACAGCTGGCTGTTGGTGCCGGAGGGAGCGGTGATACCGATACGCACCAGGTCCTCGAGCACGTCGCGGGCCACGGGCCGTGAGGATAGAAACATGCGGCTGGAGCGACGCGACTTCATCAGGTGCACCAGGGCCGCGGTGTCGAACTTGCCGTAGGGCAGCCAGCCGGGACGGTTTTCCACGGTGACCAGCTCGGTGGCGGCCTCGTCGAGTCCGCCCACCGTGATCGCCCGGGTGGGGCAGATGGCGGCGCAGTGGCCGCAGTGGAGGGAGCGATCACCGGTAACCCGGGCCTTGCCGTCTACCATGGACAAGGTTTGGCTGGGGCATACCTTGACGCAAAGACCGCAGCCGTTGCAAGCCTCGGCGTCGATGATAGTGGTGGGCTTGTCGAGCATGGGAACCTCCGCCTGTCGTTGCCGGCAAGGTATACCAGCAGCCGGGCCGCGGTACAACGCCGCGGCGAGCGGCGGCACCGGCCGGGACGGTTTCCACTTGCCTGGGAACCAGGGTAGGCGCATCATCTGGAACCGAGGAGATGCCGATATGCGTGCGAATTCGATTTTGGCAGCGATGGTGGGAACTGCGGTGTCGGTGCTGGTCACGGCCGTGCCGGCCTGGGCCGGTTGTCCGAGCGCCTCGGGTTGTCTCATGGCCAAGTACGTGGAATACGATCTGCAGCCCCCCCAACCCTGCCTGGTGATGCACGTCGGGGAGGAAGATTGCCAGTGCATGGTGTGGATCTCCATGGAGAACAACTGCCAGGTGCCGCTCGACCCGCAGGATTTCTACTTCAGCGAGTGCAACGTGGGAGGGCAGTACTACACCGGTACCTGTCCGGCCCAGGTGGGTCCCGGCGACTGGGGCAACCTCTACCTGCCGCCCAGCGGGGTGACCCAGCCGGGACATCACCAGCAGGAGTTCCACCTCGAGCTGGGCGGCCAGGAGCACGTACTGGGGGTTTCCTTCGATTTGGTCGAGGTCAATACCGGCTGCAGTTGTAATACCGGCACAGGCACATCCGGATGGCCGGTCCTGCTGTTATTGACGCTTGTGTTGGTTGGGTGCCGCCGCTCAGCGCACCGGCACACACACCGGGGATGACTGGCCGTCGGGCAGGCGGCAGTCGTAGCCGTCGCGGCAGGGGGCCTGGCCCGAGGCGCAGCCGGGCAGGCACAGCACGTGGCTGGCATCGGAGGCCTGGTAGAGCAGGCAGGTGGAACCCTCCGGGCAGAGGTGATCGGCCGAGCAGTCGCGGCTGCACAGGCCGCCGGGGAGATCGGCAAAGCAGCTGAACTCGCCGCAATCGCCGTCATCGTGGCAACAGGAACCGAGCTGGCCGGAGGGGTAGCATTCCTCGCCAGTACCGCAGCCGGCCAGCAGCAACACTATGGTCAACAGCGGAAGTCTGCCCATGGCCGCTCACTCCTTGGTTTGGTTGGACTCCCGGGGGTGTGTACACGGGATGCCGCCGGCAGGCAAGCCGGAAATCAAGCTGGCCGGCGACGCCGCAACAGACCCGGCAGGAACAACAGCCACCAGAGCACCTGGCCGGTCGACGGGGTTGAACTGGCACAGCCGCAGCCGCCGGCCACCACGCAATCGGGATCGTCTGCAGGCAGACCGGCCGCACACATCTGGCAGCCCTCGACCCGGGTGCCGTCGGCCAGGGGTTGGTGCTGGCAGCCGCTTTCAGGCAGGCAGGTGTCGCTGGTGCAGGGGTTGTCGTCGTCGCAGTAACCGTCGGCCGGCAGGCAGCGACCCTGCTGGCAGGAAGCCTGCGCGCACAACCCCTGCGAGCAATCGCTGCCGTCGGGCAGCGGCCGGTGGTTGCAGCCGGCCAGGGCGTCGCAGCCGTCTGTGGTGCAGGGGTTGCCGTCGTCGCAGTCCAGTGCCTCACCGGCGCTGCACATGCCCGCCTGGCAGGTCTCCTGGCCGTTGCAGAGATCTTCGTCGGCGCACGAGGTGCCGTCCGCCAGCGGTGCATGCACGCAGCCGTTGAGCGGGTCACAGGCGTCGGTGCTGCAGGGATTGTCGTCATCGCAGTCGAGGGGCTCGCCGGAGACGCACTCCTGCAGCAGGCACACCTCCTCGCCGTTGCAGGCGTTGCCATCGGGGCAGGGAGTGCCGTCGGGAGCGGGCAGGCACAGCCCGGCCGAACCGGCCAGCTTGCAGGTCATGCAGGTGCCGCTGCAACTCGATTCACAACAGACGCCCTCGACGCAGTGGCCGGAGTCGCACTGGGCAGCGGCGGTACAGGGTGAGCCCAGCACCCCGCCCACGAAGTCGGCGATGAAGGCTTCGAAGGCATCGACCTTGGTGGAACAGCCGAAGTACTGGCAGTACTGATCCCCGTAGGAGGTAACCCCGGCGACGTACGTGGTGCCGTTGCGCTCGATGAAGGCCGGTCCGCCGCTGTCTCCGTGGCAGGTGCCGCCATCGTTCTGGTCGCTGCAGATGGTGTTGGCCGAGGCCAGGTAGCCCTGTCCCACGGTGCAACCGCCGGGGTTGGTGCAGATCCAGTCGACGGTGTCGGTGATGGTCAACCGCCGGCCGACCTGGTTGTACTCGTCCTGGCCGTAGCCGACGAACTCCAGTGGCCGGCTAACGTCGGCGCTGCTCATGGCCAGGCTTGCCGGCAGGTAGGGTATGGGGGTTACCCCGGCCGGCGGAGGACTGCTCAGGCGCAGTACGGCGATGTCGTTGGTGATGCTGTTTTCGTTGTACTGGGGATGGTACTTGACCTCGGACACCCTGCGGGTGGTGGCAGTTTGTATGTCGCGGCCGAAGTAGACGGTGTAGTCGGCGGCTCGGTAGCCCTTGACGCAGTGGGCGGCAGTGAGGATGACGTCCGGGGATATGAGGGTGCCGGTGCACATGTACTGGCCGAAGGTCAGGGCCACCACGGCCTGGTGGGCGGGGTCGGTATCGGGACTGCCGTTGATGATGGGCAGGCCGTGGATCCCGAGCTGCAGCGGATGTTCCGGCCCGCAGCCGGCAGCCAGCAGCAGCAACAGATAAAGACGAGAACGTCGCCGGCCCGCCAGCCACGCCAGGGATGCCAGGATAAAAAGCAACAGCCCGCTACCCGCACCCGCTCCGGCCGAGGCACAGCCACCCAGGTTGCCCTGTCCCAGCGGATTGGGGCCCGTGCTGGTGGAGGTGGGAGCGGTGATGCTGATGTGTACGGTGTCGCTGGCGGTATTGCCGGCGTCGTCGACGACAACCAGCTCGATTTCGTGTTCACCGACACCCATCTCCACACTGGCTACCCGGCTGGTGGCAATCGTCTGTTCCTGTTCGCGCCACAGGTAGCCGGTGATGGTCCCGTCCGGATCGAAAGAGCCGCTGCCGTCGAGCAGCACCTGCTCGATGCCGTCGCTGTCGCTGTCGCTGACCTCCTGGTCGGGCCCGGCTTGGGCCTGGGGCGGGCAGCCGTCGCCACCGCACCCCTGGGGGCCACCCAGGTCACCGGCCTGGTCCAGACGCTGGAAGTCTTCCGGAGTGACCTCCACCAGGGCGGGCTCGGGTTGCCAGCCGTCGAAGTTGACGTGCACCTCCAGTGCCTTGACCGTTCTTTCCCGGTGCGGATCGTCCTGGGGGGCTTCAGTGAAGTAGAGGAAGATGCGGTTGCTGCCGGCGGGAAGGTCGCCGCTGGCCAGGGTACGCACCACGCGCACGTTGCTGACCCGGAAGTCATAGCAGTTGGGATGATCTACCTGCTGGTAGATGTACTCGTAGCGGTAGGCCAGCTCGTCGCGCTGGTCATTGTCGGAAATGTTGGGATCCATGTGGCTGGCCAGCTCGTCGAGGTTGTTCACGCCGTCACGGTCGTAGTCCTCACCCGAGTCGTAGCGAGTGCGGCCGAGATGCCAGAGCACCTCCAGCCGGTCGAGCATGTGATCGGGCTGAGTGTTGCCCTCGGCGTCGAGGTCGCTGTCGGGATCCTGCCAGTCGAGAGAAAGCCACTTTTCCTCGCAGTCGCTCAGGCCGTCACCGTCGGTGTCGCGGTAGCGTAGCTCGTCGCTGCAATCGCAATGCGCCGGCTCGGTGAGCCAGCCCGGGGTGAGGGGATCCCAGTTGGCGTAACGGGCTTCCATGAGGTCCGAGCAGCCGTCGCCGTCGCTGTCGGCCAGGGTGGGATCGGTACCCAGCGCCTGTTCCTCGGCGTCGCTCAACCCGTCGGCGTCGCTATCGGCCGCCAGCCCGGTCAGGGTGGTGCGCACGTTGAGGTTGCTCACCAGCACCGGGAAGATGGCCTGGTAGTCACGCGAGATGGCGGTGACGTCGAATCCGGAGAAGTCGATGTCTTCACCGCTTTCGAAGTCACGGAACTGCCCGCCGGTGGCCTCGGCCATCTGCTGGAGCAGCAGCACGTGGCTGCCACCCGAGTCATCGCCGTTCGATTCCAGGTAAGCCGTGTGCAGGGTGACTTCACCGGCGGGGGGCGATCCGTGCTCGAGCTGCTCCAGTTGGTTCACCCGGTCCATGATCTGGGAGTAGGGTGGGCTGGTGTCGTCGGTGGGCTCGCCGTCGGAGAGGAAGATGACCACGTAACGGGTGCGCCCGGCCAGGATGGGGTTTTCGTTGATGTCCGACTTGATGGCGGTAATGGCGGTGGACAGCGCTCCCACGTAAGGGGTGCCTCCTGCCGGGGAGTGCTGTTCGTCGGCCAGGGCGGCAGCGATGATTTGCTGGTCACGGGTGAAGACCGGGTCGGTAGTGAGCAACAGCGGCTGGGCGTTCTGGAAGTGCTCTACCCCGAAGTAGACCTCGTCTTCCTGAAGCAGGGCGGCTACGAGCTCCCGGGCGGCCTGCAGGCGCCGAAAGGCGGGATCGGACTCGGCCATGGAACCGGAATCGTCGAAGATGAAGAGGATCTTGACCGGAAAGACCAGGTCTTCCGGCTCCGAGGCGCAGTAGGTACCCTGGATAACGATGCGATCCTCGGGGATGGCGGGCGGTTCGTAGAGCCTGAAGACATCGGCGTTGGTGCAAGCCCCCCCCAGCGTCGCAGCCACAAATATCCAAAAAACACAACAGGTTATATGCGAAACCGGGCTGGGCCTGTCCCCGTCGTTTTGAGGGATGTTTTGCTTTGTCTTCAAGCGGTTACGTTGTGCCGGGAGTCCCTTGAAAGACATGGCCTCACCTCCGTTATCTTGGTCCGTTATCTTGGAATGAGCAAGACGCGTTCCAGTTGTCGGAGAGAACCCCTTGCTGCGACACAACATACTGTTAATAAAGCGAAAATACAGGATCTGGTTCGACCCAAGAGAGACGTGAAGGGGATTTGCCGTGCCGGGGTGTCACACTGTTGCCGGAATAATTCCGGGGCGTTCGAAAATATTATTTGATTCCAGATGGATACATGGCCGACAGGGAGACACGGCTGCTGGTCAGTGGAGTGACCGGTTGATGTTGCCGCCAGCGGGTGATTGCGCTATCTTCGAAGTGTGAACATAACTTCTTCCACAGATCCTTCCGGTGCCACCTTTGCCGGCAAGACGGTGTTCATTCCCGAGGGGCAGAGTTACAAGGTTCTTCTTACCAGCCGGCTGATGGTGGTCAAGGGCCGGGACCACGGGCTGGAACTCGAGGTGGACAAGGAGCGCATCACCATCGGTCGCTCGCGGGCCTGTGACCTGACGCTTACCGATCCCACGGTCT
>QMME01000138.1 GCA_003647095.1 Deltaproteobacteria bacterium | reverse complement strand
TCTACGTTGGCAAGCATACTCTCCTCGCGTTGTCAGGAAATTATTCCGGCTGACCGCAGCAGCCGTTGCGACGCCGCCTGGGCGTCTTCGAAAAGCCGCTGCTCGTCCGCCGCCACCAGGTGTTTTTCCCGCACCACCACCCGGCCGTTGACCATCACCAGCCAGGCCCGTTGGTCCAGTCCGCACATGAGCAGGGCTGCCGGTGGATCGAGCAAGGCGCCGGCGTAGGGTAGTTGGTCCAGCTTGAACAGGGCCAGGTCCGCGGCTGCGCCCGGCCGCAGGCGACCCAGGTTCTCCCACCCCAAAACCCGGGCCCCACCGCTGGTGGCCACCCGCAGCGCCTGCCGGACAGGCATGGACTCCACGGCCGTGCCCACCCGGTGTACCAGCAACAGCAACTGCAGTTCGCGCAGCAGGTTGGAAGAATCGTTGGAAGCACTGCCGTCCACGGCCAGCCCCACCGGCACCCCGGCCTCGAGCATGGCCGGTACCGGGGCAATGCCGCTGCCCAGCCGCAGGTTGGAGGCGGGGCAATGGGCCACGCCGGTGCCACTGGCTGCCAGGCGCTTGATCTCGTCGGCGTTCAGGAACACGCAGTGAGCGAACCAGACGTCCGGGCCCAGCCAGCCCAGGTCTTCTGCGTAGTCAAGGGGTCGGCGGCCGAAGCGCTCCCGGCAGAAGCGTTCCTCGTCGAGGGTTTCGGCCAGGTGGGTGTGCAGCCGCACCTGTCGACTGCGGGCCAGCCGGGCAGTGTCGCGCATCAGTTCCGGGGTCACGGAAAAGGGCGAGCAGGGAGCCAGGGCCACTCGGCACAGCGAATCCGGCCGGGGGTCGTGCAGCTCGGCAATCACCTGCTCGGCATCGGCCAGGATGGTGTCGGCATCCTGTACGGTCTCGTCCGGGGGCAGGCCGCCCGAGCTGCGTCCCAAGCTCATGCTGCCACGGGTCAGATGCAGGCGTATTCCCAGCCGGCGGGCAGCCTCCGCCTCCGCCTGGAAGTATTCCCGGCCGGCGCCGGCGGGAATCAGGTAATGGTGGTCGGCGCTGAGACAACAGCCGCTCAGCAGCAGTTCGGCCAGGCCGGCACTGGCCGCCGCCTGCACATCGGCGGGACTGATGTGCCGCCAGACGTCGTAGTGAAACACCAGCCAGTCGAAGAGCTTGGCGTCCTGGGCCCGGGGCAGGGCCCGGGTCAGCACCTGGAACAGGTGGTGGTGGGTGTTGACCAGTCCCGGAAGCACCAGGCAGCCGGTCGCATCGATGATCTCGGCGCCGGGAGCCTGCAGGTTGGTGCCGACCTGCTCGATCAACCCGTCGCCGACCAGGATCTCGCCACCGGGGATCTCTCCCAGCTGCTCGTCCTGGGTGGCCACCACCAGGGCACCCTTTATCAGCGTATGCCGCTTGTCACTCATCGGAAGGCAATCACCTCGGCCGAGTAGACGACCTGCTCGTCGCTCACGTTACCGTCGGCGGAGATCCCGCCCAGCAGCAACAGGCGACCGTCGGGCAACAAGGCCGAAGCGTGGGCCGCCCGTGGCAGCAGCATATCCGGGCCGGGCAGCAGCTCCCAGCTATCCGGAGCGGCGCCGTTGCGAACCAGGAAGAAGGTGCGCCCGGGCACGAAGGCGGCATGTCCGGATGTCCCTCCGGCCACCAGGACGCGGCCGTCAGGTAACAGGTTGGCGGTGAAACCCTGGCGTGGCAGAAAACTGTCATCGAGATTGAGCGGGTAAAGTCGGCCGGCCTGAGTATCGAGCACCACCGCGAAATGCTGGCCGATGCTGGTGGTGGTATAGCCTCCCAGGAACATGACCAGACCGCTTCCCAGGTTGACACCCAGGGGGTGATCGCGCGAGCCATCGGCCTGGCCGTACTCGGTGAAGAAAAGCTGGCGGCTGTCCTCCTCCACCCGCAGCAGTCCCTGGTGATTGACCGGTCCACCCAGCACCACCGCCGAAGAGTTGTCCAGGGGTACGACGCTGGCGGCGGAGTGGTCGGCGGACAGGGGAAAAGGATCCGCCGAGCCCGGTGCCAGGGTGATGAAAGCCGAGCTTTCGTCGTCTCCCTGCCACAGCTCGGCGGTGGACTGGCCGTCGCTGAACAATATGTCGCGGCCATGCAGCCGCGCCGCCACCGGGTTGGGTCGCTGCTGGACCAGGCCGCTGGCCAGTTGCTCGAAGCGGGCCAAGCCGTAATTTACCGAGCGATCGTAGGATTTCGTGAATATCTCACCGCCCCGCAATACCACAACCGTGTCCAGCGCCACCGAGGCCTGGGCATCCACGCCCCCGGCGACCACCACCCGTCCATCCTCCAGCGGGACTACGGCATGCATACCCCGCCGCATGCTGGGCGGGGTCTCCAGGGTGGTGATGCGGTTGTTGCTGGGATCCACTATCAAGGCCAGGCGGGAAGGATCGCCGTTGGGATCGGGTGAGCCAGCCACCAGCACGTGCCCGGAAATGGTGGCCAGGGCCGGGGTGAAGCCCACGGCGAACGGCAACGGCTGGCAACCGGAATCGGTGCCGGCCAGAAGCAGGAACTCGCCGAGCAGGGCCACCGGTACCGACAGGACGCGATCCTCTCCCGATACCAGCCTTACCGGCACCGAAACTCCGCGGACCAGGGGCTGGCCGTTCTGCAGGCCGGTCACCACCACCCGCACCAGGCTGTCGCCGCTGTCGTCGGAGATCAGGGCAACCTGGTCCAGGTCGGGGGCGCAGGCGGAGGCGGCGCTGGTTCCATCGGCTTGCAGGATCTCGATACAGTACTGATCCAGCAAGGGCACCACCTCGCTGTATGCCGGCCGGCAGCCCCAGATCAGCTTGATGGTGAGGTTTCCATCGACGCTGCTGCCACAGCCGCCGGCCCCAACCAGCAATCCCGCCACCAGGGACAGGAAGAGAATCCTTTTCATCTCGCTCCTCCCACAAACAACCCCGACACCGCGTCAAGCTACCCCATGCCGACAGGGCTGTCAATCGAGCCCCCCGCTTCCGCTCCGACGTCAAGGTTACTTCTCACCGGAGGCATCCGCGCTGTGCGCAGATGAGCCAGCGGTGCGGCCATGAGGGATAGGCCAGGAAGGGAATACCCCATAAGATCAGTCTTTCTGGACTCCAGCGGACCGATTTCAGGGCAAAAGCGACGAAAAATACCCCAGCCTGGCCGCTCCGACTTTCTCCCCCCTTGCGGGGGGAGGGAGTTCTGGGGCCACCCTGGTTTCAGCTAGAAAACGCTACAGAGCGAATCGCTCCCGAGCAACGGAAAACGCTGGCTCCGAAGACGGCAACGTAGATGATGGGCCGACAACGCGAAAACTTTTATCAAACCATCTGGTGCAGCAATTTGGCAATCAGGTCGGGGCGGTTGCGCACATTCAGCTTTTCATAGACGTGCTTCAGGTGGGTATGGACCGTACCGGAAGAGATGTTGAGCTCGACGGCAACTTCCCGGATGGTGTTTCCCCGAGCCGCCAGCCGGGCCACTTCCCGTTCCCGGGGGGTCAATCCCCAGTGGTTGTTGTCCACCTCCACGGGCGCTGTCTCCGCTCTCCGGACCGGCTCCAGTACCAGCAGCACCCCGCGCCATTCGGCACGGTCGCCCCGCCAACACCTGATGAGTAACCGCTCCCGGGGGCTGATGAACTCCGGCCGGGGGGAAGGGGGGAAAAAGGCGTTTTCCGGCCGCCGCTGGGCTTCCCGGGCTAGCCGCCGCAGCAGTTGCAGGGGCCGGGGCAAGCGGGCAACCACGAGATTGTCGTGGAGCCTGCCGGTAGAAACATCGAAGCGCAGGACGGCCTCGCGGTTCATCCAACGCAACCGCCCCCGGCTATCGAAGAGGATGCTCGGGGCCGGAAATCCCCATTCGAGGGCCAGGAGCACATCGGTCAGTTGCCGGTTCACCGGTCCCAGGACAAGCAGTGTCCGCAGAGCCTTCTCGGCTGCCCGGGCGAGTTGCCGGGCCAGACATACGTCTTGCTCGGAAAAGGCGGGTTCGGCCATGCTCCGACACAATCCTGAAAGGGCCAGAGGTGCCTCGCGGCTGCCAATGGTCATCACCAATTGTCGCTCGATGTGAAAAGGGCGCCAGAAATCGTTGTAGACAATGGTTCGTTTCAGGTGACAACCGGCCAGCCTCCGGTTGACTTCGACCACTCCCGTGTGCCTGCCGAACAACTGCCGGGCGGGCAGTAGTTCCCGTTCCTGCCAGGAGGACAACTCGACGTAGCGCTCCCACATCTTGGCGATGTCCGCCCGGTCCATGCCCTCGCCCCAGATATAGACGTCGTCCAGGCCCAAGGTGTGCGACCAGGCCAGGGGGAACAGGTTGCCGTTGGAAATGCCCAGCAGCCGGCGCGCCCACCCTACCAGCACCTCTCCCACTTCCAGCGATGTTCGTGCCGCTTCGAACCTCTCGAACCAGGACGACGATGTATCCACCGCTCCTGCCCTCCACCGGCCCTCTCATCTTCTCGGAAGCGTGCTCCCACCTGAACTGGGTGGCACCTACATGAAAGCGCTTCCTGTCCTGACAACGTCGGTGTAGCATCTTGCCTTTCCTGACGTCAACTCCAGAACCCATATAGGCAACATGCAGGTCCAGGCCGTAGGTTTGCCCTGGACCCGGCGCCGGCCGGGCGGGATACTTCCTACTCGCAGCGGCCCGCACTCTCCCCAGATCTGGGTATGTCGGACCAACGCTTTAGGTGGCAAGAAGAACAATGAAATGCCTTGTTCACTGGCAACAATCTCGGGTATGCCTGAAGATGCGAGGAGTAAATGATCTCCGCAGATATCCTCGAGACCCTGGGCGCCACCTTGCCTTGTCCCTGTGCCGTGTTCGACCGGGACGGCAAGGTGTTGTGGCTGAACCAGGCCGCCAGAGACCTGGAACACCAGGTGTGGGAACGAATCGGCCCTGAAACCGCGGGCGCCGGTTTCTGGACCAAGGTGGGCGCGTGGCTCGAGCGGCAGGGCGACTATCTGGCAGGAAAAGACAGGCGTGTACGGGTACCGGCGAATGTCATCGGCGGGGAAAGGCGTGGAACCGGTATCATCTACCTGGAAATCCGCCAGTTGCAGCCGCCGGGCCAGCCGGGCCCTCTGGTTGTGGCAACCTGCACCGTCAGTGATAAAGCGTTGGCAACAAGCCGCGCGCCGGTACCTGTTTTCAGCGCCGGGAAGTGCCCGTCGAACGAGGTCCTGGAGTTGCTGACTCCCCGGGAGCGGGAGATTGCCCTGCTGGCAGCCCACGGCTACAGCTGCCCCAACATCGCCATCCGCCTGGAGGTGGCGGAAAGCACCGTCTATTCACACCTGAAACACGCCTACAAGAAACTCGGTGTCCATAACCGCGCCCAACTCGCGCTGCTCCTGCGGGCCCACCTCCTACCCGGCCGGACGAAGCGCCGGAAACCGTACTGAACCACCCGCATAGGCCCTCCTCCTCGCTCGCCGGAAGAACACCTTCCGGTTCGCCGGTCGGGCGGCAGCCATCCCCCCGAACACCACGCTGGGTTCTCGCTCCCGCCGCAGCAACCGCTTTTCCTGGTCGATCGAGGATCAAAGCGCAGACAGCTTCTCGACGAGCCGTCCCATGGCCTCCAGGAGCTGCTCCTGCTTGCAGCCGGAGTCGACGGATGCCCCCTTCAGGGTGGTCTCGGTGCGAAGATCGTACAGGTTTCCCGCCACCATGCACTTCGTGCCCACCTTGATGATCTGCGTCGACAGTATCGCCTGAGCCGCGACCGCCTTTCCCAGCTCGATCTGGCAGCTTTCCTGGTAGCACTTCTTGTAGCTGCCCTTCTTCTCCCCGATCATCTGCTTCCTGAGCTGGTTCCTGGGAACCACGCGAAACCTCCCCGCCTCCGCGAGCGCGGTGAAAAGGTACGCGGTAAGCTGCTCGGTGAGCTTCGGATCAAACGCGGCCGACGGGTCGAACACGTCGAACACAGCAAGAACCATCTTCCCGCCCACAACCGGCTTGGCCTTCGCCAGGGACACGAACTTCATCTTCCTCAACGCCGCCGCGGCGCCCTGGCGGACTTCGGCGTCCATGTCGTTCGCCGCGGTATCCTTGAGCGCCTGCACCACACGCGGATCCACGCGCGGCAGATTCTCGAATATAGCTATTACCTTCAGGCGGATGTTCTTGTCGGTATCTCCCAGGGCGGGTATGAGACCCGGAACGGACTCCATCCGGTCGAGGTCCTCTTTGGATTTTATCCCGTATCGCTGGTACCAGCTCTTTTCCAGCGTGAGCAGAACATCTTCGTCGCCCGGCACGGTCAGATTGAAATGCTTCTCGTCGTAACCATCCAACGTGGCGCGGTATGCCTTTTCTGTAGGATTGTCCTCCGTAAGGAAAACGGCCGACAAGATGCCGCTTAGAAAAAGACCAGCAGCGGCGGACATACATATGATTCCTATATCCCTTGAATCTTTGGTAAACGACGCCGGGACACCCACACCCGAGACAATGGCACCCAACAAAGATCCTAACAGACACAATGTACTTCCCGCCTCCGAGGTCTCGCTCGTGTACTGTTGAGCCACGTTGGTGGGCGACCTGCCGACCCTTTCCCAACCGTTCTTCGTGTCCCGCCAGATCGTCGCACCCTCCGGCTCCGTTCGAAGCCTGACCTCGCCGGTTTTCGTGAAAGTACACGATGAAGTCATAAAAAAGACGATCGAAACAACTGCGACCACGCCGCGCCCTCCTGACGATGTCACCTGCATCTGGGCCTCCTTTCTGCGGGAAGATTCGACTGAACCCTCGCAAGTTCAAGCGTTTTTTTTCAAGATCCGCATCCACCGTACCGGAGATTGTGTAAAAGCGGATTTTCCAGTTTCGTCCCCCTCGCCCGCAATACCCAGAATTGGGGAGGCGGCCGCAGCCCGCAGACCCGTGACGTTATTTGACCGTCTCATAAAGGCTGGGCTAAACTGGCCCCGGTTGGCCGGGAGAAAAGGTGAACGGAAACAGCGAAAAACTCCCAAGAGAATTCGGCAAGTACCACCTGATCGAACGCATTGCCACCGGTGGCATGGCCGAGCTGTACCGCGCCAAGCTCTACGGAGCCGGCGGCTTTGAAAAAGACCTGGCCATCAAGAAGGTGCTACCACAGCTCGCCGACGACGACTCCTTCACCAAGATGTTCATGGACGAGGCCATGATCACCGTCACCCTCAGCCACGGCAACATCGTCTCGGTGATCGATTTCGGGGTGCACGAGGGCGACTACTACCTGGTGATGGAGTTCGTCGACGGCGTCGACCTGCAGAGTCTCATCCGCAAGTCGGCCGAGATCGACGAACCCTTTCCTACCTCCATCGCCAGCTACATAGCCCTGGAGGTATGCCGCGGGCTCGACTACGCCCACCGCAAGGTCGGCCCCGACGGCCGGCCCCTGCAGATCGTGCACCGTGACATTTCCCCGCAGAACATCCTCATCTCCTTCGAGGGAGAGGTCAAGATCGTCGACTTCGGCATCGCCCGGGCCGCCAGCCGCATCACCTCCACCCAGGCCGGGGTGGTCAAGGGCAAACTCGCCTACATGGCCCCGGAGCAGATCAGCGGCCAGCAGGTGGATCGCCGCGCCGACGTGTACTCGGTGGGAGTATCGCTCTACGAGATGCTCACCTGCCGCCGCCCCTTCGAGGGTTCCACCCCGCCCGAGACCCTGGCGGCCATCACCCGTGGTGCCTATGAAAAGCCCCACAAGCTCAACCGCAAGGTCGACAAGCGCCTGACGGCGGTGGTACGCAAGGCCCTGGAGCGCAACCTCAAGAAACGCTACCAGACCGCCGGGGAGATGGCCGCCGATCTGTCCAGCTACCTGCACCGGGCCGGCATCTACCCCGATGCCACCACCCTGGCCGCCTTCATCCCCCAGCGCCTGCCCGACGCCAAGCCCCGTACAATACAACCCACCCCCATCCGGGCCATCCGCCGGGAATCGGAGCGGCAGGCCGCCGAAAACACCGGGGTGATGGGCACGCCGGCCGGCGGGGTGCCCCGGCAGCCGGCCGATGCCGATGCTCCCACCGAGGCCGTATCCTTCGACATGCTGGGGCTCGATTCCACAGCCGTGGAACCGGCAGATTCCCGCCGCCCCACCGATCCCCAGTACCCGGCCAGGCAGGAACCGGCCCCGGCCACCAGTTCCGCCGCTAGCGCCAGCGAACAGGCCGAGCTGCTGGCCGCCCAGACCGTAATTCGCGAGCAAGCAGCTACCGAGCCCGAGTCCGGCCGGCAGACACCGCCATCGCCACCCGCTGACGGTTCCCGCGCCAAGTTGCTGGCCGCCAAGACCGTCATTCGCGAGCAAGCGGCTGCCGAACCCGAGGCCGACCGGCAGGCACCACCGCCGTCGCCACCCGCTGACGGTTCCCGCGCCGAGTTGCTGGCCGCCAAGACCATGATCCTCGAAGAACAGCAACCGGCCGGGGAAGAAACGCCGGGGAAAGACGCGGCTGCCACCGATGGAGAACGTGCCGAACTGCTGGCCGCCAAGACCATGATCCTCGAGGAACAACAGCCGGAGGCGGAAAAGCCGGAAAGCGAGTCCGCCGCGGCCGACGGACAAGACCTGGCCGAGCGCTGGTTACAAGGAGAAGCCGCCGGGGAAGCCGCCCCGGCGGCGGACCAGGATACCGGAGCCATCAAGGCCGCCGCCTTCTCCCGCAAGTCGCCGCTGGGAATCATCGTGGCCGGTGCCGTGGTTGTTGCCATCGCCGTCCTGGCGGTGGTCTTCTGGCCCCCGGCGGAACGGCCCCCGGAGGCAAAAGACGCCGGCCAGGGCAGCGCCGCGGCTGCCACCGGCAAGATCCCCTCCCCCGCCGTCCGGCCGCCGGCCCCCACGCCCGCCCCCTCACCAGTAACAACCGCGGCTCCGGAAAAGACCGTGGCCGTCGATGCCGGGGTTGCCACGTCCACTCCGGAAAAGACCGCTACCGAGCCGGCTCCTCCCCCGCCGGTCCCGCAACCCGCCGTCCGTGCCAAGCCGACCGCGAAAAAACCTGCCCCCCAGAAAGCACCAACCGCCACGGCCAAGCCCCGGCGCCGGCCGGCCACCGCCCGCAAGCGCCCCCAGGTCGCCGCACGGCCCCGGGGAACGGGCACCCTGCGTATCAACTCGGAACCCTTCTCGGTGATCTACCTGGGCAGGAAAAAACTCGGTCCCACCCCGCAGATGAACCTCAAGCTGCCCGCCGGCAGCCACACGCTGACCCTGCGCAACGATGCCCTGGGCATCAAGCGGCGCATCCGCGTGCGCATCCAGCCCAACAAGATCCACACGGTATTCGTCGACCTCAACAAGCCCGGCTCCAGGTAATCAGCCGCTCCTG
>QMME01000137.1 GCA_003647095.1 Deltaproteobacteria bacterium | reverse complement strand
CTAAAGTACGCCTCGCTCCTCGGCTTCGTCGCTCCTTGGTCTGCTTTGTTCTGGCGCTCCTCATCGTCTCACCGGCGCCATAACTTCGCATACCTGCGTCGCTTCCTCGCCTCGTCGCTGCGACGTACTAAAGTACGCCTCGCTCCTCGGCTTCGTCGCTCCTTGGTCTGCTTTGTTCTGGCGCTCCTCATCGTCTCACCGGCGCCATAACTTCGCATACCTGCGTCGCTTCCTCGCCTCGTCGCGGCGGCGGTATGCCGGGTTGCGGCGCTTCCCTTCTCCCCGCCGTGCCAGTAGACACGACGAGGCCGGGCCCCGGGGCCCGGCCGGTAATGGGTCGTAAAGGATTCGAACCTTTGGCCCGCGGATTAAGAGTCCGCTGCTCTACCGGACTGAGCTAACGACCCGTTTATCATTTCGGGGGGCGCTTCGCGCCCCCCGGGACCCCCCATGGGAGAGGGGTGGTTTCAGGGTGAGTGATGGGGATCGAACCCACAACATCTGGATCCACAGTCCAGTGCTCTACCATTGAGCTACACTCACCAGCTGCCGCGCTGCGGCCGAGCCGGGTTGCTATCAGAAGCCCGGCGAGTTGTCAACATGGCTTGAATGCCGACGGGAACTGTGGTAGCCGGTGAGGAAGCAATTTTGCCAGTGGAGGCGCCATGTCCGGACATTCCAAGTGGAGCACCATCAAGCACAAGAAGGCCGCCCAGGATGCCAAGCGAGGCAAGATATTCACCCGGCTGATCAAGGAGATCACCATCGCCGCCAGGCTGGGCGGAGGCAATCCCGAGCACAACCCCCGCCTGCGTTCGGCCATAGCCGAGGCCAAGTCCAACAACATGCCCAACAACAACATCGAACGGGCCATCAAGAAGGGTACCGGTGAACTGGAAGGCGTCAGCTACGAGGAGGTCACCTACGAGGGCTATGGCCCCGGCGGCGTGGCCATGATGGTGGAAGTCATCACCGACAACAAGAACCGCACCACCAGCGAGATCCGCAAGATTTTCTCCAAGTCCAACGGCAACCTGGGCGAGAACGGTTGCGTGGCCTGGATGTTCGAGGCCAAGGGCTTCATCGTGGTCAAGAAGGAGTCCACCAGCGAGGAACAGCTCATGGACGTGGCCCTGGAGGCCGGCGCCGAGGATATCCAGGAAGAGGACGATACCTTCGAAATCACCACCCAGCCGGCCAGTTTCTCGGCCGTGCGCGAGGCCCTGGAAGCGGCATCCATCCCCGTGGAGTCGGCCCGGCTGGACAAGGTTCCCCAGAACACCGTGGCCGTCAGCGGCAAGGAAGCCGAACAGGTATTGCGCCTGGCCGAAGCACTCGAGGAACACGACGACGTGCAGAACGTCTACGCCAACTTCGACATCGACCAGGAAACCATGGCGGCCCTGGCCCGGGAATGACTGGTGTCACGGTGCGGGTACTGGGTATCGATCCCGGTTCGTCCCGGACCGGATACGGCGTTCTCGAGCAAGGCGGGGAGCAGCCGCGGCTGCTGGCCAGCGGGGTGATCGGCAGCGGTCGCCAGGGCCTGCCGCAGCGGCTGGCGCGCATCTTCCAGGGGGTGCAGGAAGTGATCGGGAAATACCAGCCCCAGGTCCTGGCCCTGGAGGAAGTCTTCCACGCCAAGAACGCCAAGAGTGCGCTGGTGCTGGGACAAGCCCGGGGAGTGGTCCTGCTGGCGGCCGGGCTGGCCGGCGTGGAGGTCTGCGAGTATGCACCGCGCCGTATCAAGCAAACGGTGGCCGGCAGCGGGGGGGCCGACAAGCGGCAGGTCCAGCGCATGCTGGAGGCATGGCTGGGCCGGGCACCGCAACAGCTGGATGCCTCCGACGCCGTGGCCGTGGCGCTGTGTCACCTGCACTGGGCCGGCCGGCTGGAGGTGGTAGCGACATGATTGCCTCGGTCCGCGGCAGACTGGCCCGGCGGGAGTCCGACAGCGTGGTCGTCGAGGTGGGGGGAGTGGGCCTGCGGCTGTTCGTCTCCCGCCGGACCGCCGAGCGCCTGGGTGCGGAGGGCGGGCAGGTCGACCTGCTGGTGCATACCCAGGTCAAGGAAGACGCCATCAATCTCTTTGGCTTCGACGACGAGGTGGAACGGGATGTCTTCGAGCAGCTCATTTCCATGAACGGACTGGGCCCGCGCATGGCCATCAACATCCTCGGGGGCATGGATGCCCGGGAACTGGCGGTGGCGGTCTGCTCCGGCGACATCGCCAGGCTGTGCACCGTGCCCGGTATCGGCAAGAAGAAGGCCGAGCGCTTGATCGTGCACCTGAAAGAACGCCTGCTGGCCGTGGCCGGCAAACAAGAGGCCGGCCCCGGCGGCGCCCGCCAGGTCATCGACGACCTGCGCTCGGCGCTGGCCAACCTGGGATTCAAGGGGGCCGAGGTGGAACAGGCGGTGGGCACCTTGCAGCAACGGGCCGCGGATGGAGAACAACTGGAAGCGCTGTTGCCCGAGGCCCTGCGCCTGCTGCGGGGGTGATGCTCGATGAGCGGGATAGAAGAGAGGAACGGCGAGCGCCTCGTGATGGCCCGGGCCGGCGAGCAGGAACGCTCCCTGGAAGCCAGCCTGCGGCCGCGGACCTTTGCCGAGTATATCGGGCAGAACACCATCACCGACAACCTCAAGGTGTTCGTGCAGGCGGCCCGGCAGCGCGGGGAGGCGCTTGACCACGTCCTCTTCTGCGGTCCTCCCGGGCTGGGCAAGACCACCCTGGCCCACGTCATCGCCAACGAGATGGGAGTGGGTTGTGTCACCAGCTCCGGCCCGGCCATAGAGCGCAAGGGCGACCTGGCCGGGATCCTGAGCAACCTCAAGCCCAACGACGTGCTCTTCATCGACGAGATCCACCGCCTGCCCCGGGTGGTGGAGGAAAACCTCTATCCCTCCATGGAGGATTTTCACTTCGACTACGTGGTCGGCGACGGTCCGGCGGCGCGCAACCTGCGCCTGCGCCTGCCGCATTTCACCCTGGTGGGAGCCACCACCCGCACGGCCCTGCTTTCCTCCCCCCTGCGTGACCGTTTCGGGGTAGTCTGCCGGCTGGAGTTCTATCCTCCCGAACAACTCACCCGCATCCTGGACCGTTCCGCGGGAATCCTGGGGGTGGAGATGGATGCCGAGGGAGCCTGGGAAATCGCCCGGCGCTCCCGGGGTACTCCCCGGGTGGCCAACCGCCTGTTGCGGCGCGTGCGAGATTTCGCCCAGGTGCTGGGCGAGGGGCGTATCGACGCCCGTACGGCCTCCGAGGCCCTGCAGCGACTGGGGGTTGATGAACTGGGTCTCGAGGCCATGGATCACAAGGTTCTGCGAACCATCATCGAGCAGTTCCAGGGTGGGCCGGTGGGAATCGAGGCCATCGCCGCCGCGGTGGCCGAAGAGCGGGAAACCCTGGAGGACGTCTACGAGCCCTACCTGCTGCAGGAGGGATTGCTCCAGCGTACGCCGCGGGGTCGGGTGGCCAGCGCCCGCGCCTACCAGCACCTGGGAATCGCCCCCCCGGCCGGCCAGTCACAGCTGCTTTGAGCCCGACAACGGCGCATGCGACATTCCTGTCGCACTGGGAATCTTTTCGAAACATGTGAATTTTCTTCCACCCAGCCAAGTTACTAACTTGACAAGGGAAACCAACAACGGCAGAATGCGGTGTGAATGGCACGATGATTGCTACACTAACGAGAAGCACCCGGCCCTGATTTCGCTGGGAAAAGCGCAACTGGACGAGACGCATGCAAGAAAGCAAGACTAGCGACAATGATGCAATGCGGCAGACGACGCTGGCCGGGCGGGTTTCGGTTGGCGGCCTAGGTTTGCACACCGGCCCGCGGGTGGAGTTGTCCGCCGGGCCGGCTCCGGCCGGTAGCGGGATCGTATTCGAACGGGCAGACCTGGCCGGTTCTCCCCGCATCCCGGCCCGGCCGGGCTCGGTCGTGGATGCAACCTTCTGCACCGTGCTGGGAGTCAATGGTACCCGCCTGTCGACGGTGGAGCACCTGCTGGCGGCTTTCTACGGCATGGGTGTCGACAATGCCCTGGTCATCGTCGATGGCGAAGAAGTGCCCATCCTCGACGGCAGCGCCGCCGGCTGGGTGGAACTGATCACCCGGGCCGGCATCAGGCAGTTGGCGGCTCCCCGGCCGCTGGTGCGCTTGCTCCGTCCGGTGGAGATCAAGCAGGGCGAACGCCTGTTGCGGGCCCGGCCCGCCCGGCGGTTGTCAATAGACTGCATGGTCGATTTCAACCATCCCCTGGTGAGCGACCAGAGTATCACCTTCAAGCCCGGCTCCCAGGATTTCAACAGCGAGATTGCCCCGGCGCGGACATTTGGTTTTCTCAAGGACGTGGGCGAACTGCAGCGGAACGGCTTCGCCCGGGGAGGTTCGTTGCAGAATGCCGTGGTGGTGGACGCCTACTCGGTGGTCAACCCCGAAGGCCTGCGCTATCCGGACGAATTCGTCCGGCACAAGGTTTTGGACATCCTGGGAGACCTGTCGTTGCTGGGCGGTGTACTCTGTGCCCGCCTGGTGGCCCGCAAGTCCGGACATGGCCTGCACCACCAGCTGGTGCAGCGCCTGGCCGGCGATCCCGAACTGGTCGAGGTGGTCCATACCCAGAAGCTGCCCGCGGACGGCGATGTCGACAACGTTCCCGGCCTGGAGCTGGCCAAGGCCCTGGGGGCCTAGCAGGGCTCACTGCTGGCGGCCGGCCCGGCCGCCGCATACCGGCAACAAGTGAAAACGGTGCTTGTGGATGGTTTTTCCCAGGCAGGGACGGAAATCGTCGGCGGCCGGGGACGAACAGGGCAGGTCGAGGGGATAGGTCACCAGGCCGTCGCGGCCAACCCGCTGGTCGAGCCAACGAGCGAACAGGCGTTGCCAGGCGGAACTGGAGAAGCGGCGCTGGTAGCGTTTTTCACCGGCTGCGCCCGTGTCAACCACCAGCGAGCAGGCACTGTCGGGCCGGCAGTCTATGCGTAGCAGGCGCCCCGAGAAACTGTCGAGCAACAGGTCGCCGTACACCGCCAGGAAGATGGCCACACCCGCCAGGACGGCAACAATCGTTACCAACAGCCAGAGTTTCAGCCGTCGGCCGGTGCGCTGGCGGCGCTGCTTCAGGCGGCGACCGATCTCCTTCCCGGCCGCCCGCGCTTGTTGTACCTGGTGGACGGCCATGAGCTTGTTCTTGCGTTGGCGTTCGAGTTGCTCGTGCTTGATATGGACCAGGTAATTGCGGGCCCGCCAGGCCACCAGCCAGCGACGGAAGGACTCGAAATCCTTCAACGGGTACAGGGTGCCGCGGTCATAGGTGGAAATCTTCAGCCTGTCGGCTGCCTGCTGGAGAATGTCCACGCGACGATCGGGCTCCTCTCCCAGCAGCTTCATGCTGGCGCGGGGCTCTATCTGGGTGATGTCGATGTTGCTGCTCACCAGGCTCATGACCTGGCGGATTTCGGCCAGGCCCTCGTCTCGCTTGGCCTGCAGGGCCGCCAGCTCGGCGCCCATGTCGCCGCCGCCCTTCTCCAGGGCCGCCTGCAGCAGTTGCAGCGCCCCGTGCTGATTGTCGGTGTCGATGAGGGCTCCCAGGCGGATGAATTCCAGGGCGCTTTCCGAGTGGGGTTCCACCTTCAGGGTGTTCCAGCCCAGCAATACCAGGGCCTCGGCCACGATGGCCAGGTCGGCGCCGCTATCTCGCACCAGCAGGTTCTCCAGCGCCTCGATCACCTTGCGGGGACGCTCGGCCATGCCGTAGATGTGTGCCAGCAGTATCCAGCCCCGCGCCGGGGAGGGAGGCAGGCTTATCTTCCACGGTTGCGCCAGCGTCTCCAGCGTCTGTTCCACCAGCCGGGCCGCTTCGCCGAGCTTTCCTGCTTGCAGGAGAATATGCGCCCTGGTCAGCGCGGCGGCCGGGTGTCCGGGCATGATCTGCAAGGCCTTCTCGACGGCCTCCAGGGCCTCGGTGTTGCGATCCGCCGAGTGCAGTGCTTCTCCCAGCAAGGCGTGGAAATCAGCGCGCAACGGCTGGGAGGCTTCCTCGCCGGTTAGGTCGATCAGGGCATAAACCGCTTCGCTGGTCTTACCGGTTTCCAGCAGGGCCAGGGCCCGGTAGAACTCCAGCCGCGGCGTACTGCGGGACTCCTGCTGCAGCTTCTGGGCCAGTTGTACTGCCTGCTGGGCCTGTCCTCCCTGGATCAGGGCGAAGACCTGGTCGATTTGCAACTCCAGCGAGGGTACGGCCACCGTCTGTTCCCGGACCAGGTTGATGGTATTGCAGAAGGGACACAGGCGACTCCCCGCTCCTGGCCTGAACTGGATGGGGGCCTGGCACTGCGAGCAACGACTGGGGGCACGCTCCTGCACGGAGAGAAATACCGTGGGAAACGACTGGCTTGAGCTTTCCGGCGTTACCGCCCCGGAGGTCAGGGCACCTTCTTGAGCCGGGGCCTCTTGGCCGGGCGCAGCTTGGGCTTGGGCTTCGGCTTGTGCGGAGCCGGCCGCAGGCGGGGGCGCAATACCTTGAGCTTGCGAGCCCGCTTCAGGCGATTGCTGAGATCCTGCATCTGGGTTCCCCAGGCCTGCCAGTTGCGCTGTTGCTGGTCGAGGCGTTCCAGCTCGGTGATGAACGAGCTGTGGCCGCAACGGGTACGCATCCTTGCCAGCAGGCGGGTGATTTCCGCTCGCAGCGACCGCATCCGGCGCATGACCTTGGTGTAGCGCTGGTGCATCTGCCTGATGGCGATATCCAGCAGGTTGATGCGCTTCTGCAACTTGTTCCACCGGCTGAACAGCTGCGAGCAACGATCGATGGTGTTCTGGTCGGTCTGGCCGGCCACCAGGCCGTCGCAGTTGAGCTGGCGGTAGCTGGTGGTGATCCTCTCGATCTCCCGATCCAGGTCGTTGGACTCGGCACGACGCTTGTCCAGCTCCTGGCGGATGGCATCGAGTCTCCGGGCCAGGGGTTCGAGGCGGCGCTTGAGATTCTCCACCCGGCGATCGAGCTTTTCGCACTCGCGCAGGCCGCGGCAGCTGCGCTCCATCATGGTCTTGTCCAGGCGAATGCGCCGTTCCAACCGCCGCTTCTCCCGCATCTTGTCCGCCCGCCGACGTTGCAGGTCGCGGATTTGCGAGTCGAGGCCGGCGATATCCGAGCCCATCTGCCGGGCCTGGGCCTCCATCTGCTCGATATCCCGCTTCTTCTGCTGGCACTGCTCGAACAGGGATTGCGCCTGTGCCGGCACCATCATTCCGGCGGCCAGCAGGAATGCCACAAACGGTATCCTCTTCATGGGAATTGCCCTCCTCTCAGATCCAACAGGTTGTTTTCGGTTTGCTGCCACGCATGATATTTTTCCGGTTGCTCCGGTGTCAACTGCTTTCTCCGTCTGCCAGCGAAGCGGATCGACGAGCGCAGGGGGGAAAGTATTCGCCGGTGGGCCCGTTACCGCCTGCAGGAATTTGACCTGGTAGAACAGTTACCCCTACAATGAGCCGCGAAACTTGGTGTTGCGTTTGCGGAGAGAGGCAGCATGCGGCTGATCGATGCCAGTACACCCTGGGGGGAGATTCTGCCCCGTTATGCCTTCCTGGAACCAATCTGGGAGGGAGCCACGGTTCTGGAAATCGGTTGTGGCGACGGCCACGGTTGTCGCTTTCTCCGGGAACGAGGAGCAGCCCGGGTGGTCGGACTGGACGGCGATGCCGACCTCCTGCAGCAAGCCCGCCGGGAAGGTGGTGCCGGAATCGAGTACCAGCAGCTGGATGGCGAGCTGGGCCTGCCCACCGCCGCCTTCGACGTGGTGATCTGCTTCGATCTGGCCGACAACTTCGAACTCTTGCCGGAGATCCAGCGGGTGCTCAAGCCCGGGGGCAAGCTGGTCAGCGGGCTGGCCAATGCCGGCAAGCCCTCGCTGCTCGATCTGGCCGGTCGCAGCCTGCCCGGGTCCGGGCTGGCCTACGGTGAGTTCCTGTCCAGGATGCAAGAGGCTTTCGGCCGGGTAGTGGTGCTGGGCCAGACTCCCTTCGCCGGATTTTCCGTGGGCTGGATGGGGGCCGAGGCCGATGACCTGCCCCTGGAGATGGAAAGCCTGCTGGAAGGGCAGGAAGACGAGGAGGTCTCCTACTACCTGGTGGTGTGCAGCCGGGAGCCGGTGAGCCTGGAGCGCCAGACCCTGGTCGAGCTGCCTTTCGCCGGGCTGGTGGAGGAGGTGCGCCGGGCGGCGGTCGCCGCCGGCGCCTCCGGGGAACCAGGCCACCGGCTGGTCGAGCTGGAGCAACAGCTGCAGGAGGCCCGCTCGCGGCTGGATGACATCCAGGGAGAGGCCGAGGAGCTGCGTGGGCAGCAGCAACTGCTCGGGGAGGAGATCGGGCAACGGGAGCAGCAGCTGGCCGAGCTGCAGGAACGGCAACAAGAGACGCTCAGGAAACTGGCTGCCAGCGAACAGCAGGTGCAGGAGTGGCAGGCGGTCGCGGAGCAGCGGCAGCAGCAGGTCAGCGAGCTGGAGAGCGAGCGCGAGGAGTTGCAGCGGACGCTGGAGAACCTGCAGTGCGAAAGCGAACAGCTGGAACAGCAGGCCGAGGATCTGTCGGAGCGCCTGGCGGCCCAGGAAGGGCTGGCCGAGAATACCCGCCGGGAGAACGAGCGCTTGCACCACCAGCTGGATCACCAGCGGGAACAGCTGGCCGAGAGGGAGAACTGGCTGGAGGGGGTTCGTGGCGAGGTGGAACGCCTGGAGCAGCAGCTGCACGGCAAGCAGGAACAGCTGCAGCAGGCCCGAAAACAGCTGGAACAGCTGCGTCGGCAGCTGAGCCGGGCGGAGAAGAAGCAACCGGACGAGTCGTTGCGCCGTACCTCGCTGGAACAGGAAAACCGCGGCCTGAAGCTGTCGCTGCGCCAGCTGGGAGAACAGGCCCGGCAGGCCGAGGAGCGCTGCCGGCAGACAGCCGCCGAGCGCGACGAGCTGCAGCAGCAACTGGCCGCCCTGCATCAGCAAGGCGCCCAGCTGCGCGAGCGGGCCGAGCGGCTGCAACAGCAGCTGCAGCAGGCCCGGCAGTGGCTGGAAGAACTCAAGGTAGTAGAAAGCAAGCTGGATTCCCAGGCGGCGGAAAGCCGGCAGCAGCTGCAAGAGTCTGAAGCCCGGCGGCAGGAGATGGCGGCCGAACTGGAGCGATTGCAACAGCAGCTGGCCGAGCTGCGGCAGTCCCGGCAGCACGAGGCCGCGGTCCGCCGGGAGCTGGAAGACCGACTCCAGGCCGCCAACCGGCACGAGGACGAGCTGAGCCGGCAACTGGCCGCCCGGCAGCGGGAAAGCGAAAAGCTGCAGGAGGAACTGGCCGGACAGCAGCAGCGGGTTCGCCAGCT
>QMME01000136.1 GCA_003647095.1 Deltaproteobacteria bacterium | reverse complement strand
TGTGCCCTGGTTGTGCTGCTGGGCCTGGGCCGGGGCTGGCGGAAACGCCGCCGCCAGGGCGCCGGGGGGAAAGGAGCGCCGGAGTCCCCGGGTCTTCAGTAGGCACCCAGCTCGGTGGCGGCGCCGTTGCCGTGGCCGATCATGGCGACCGTGTAGCGGCTGCCGTCGGAGCTGGTGAACTCGTACTTGACCAGGCCGCCGGGCACCCCGGGGGCGAGGTAGAAGTTGGCCTCGCTGGAGCCGTCGGCGCTGGTGAAACGGATGTGCCGTGCCGATACCTGCAGGGTGCCGGTGGCCAGCTGGACCTCGCCGGCCAGGTGGGAGTTGATCCACTCGTCGGTCATGGTGTTGGGAGAGGGGATGGCGTTCTCGCCCTCGGCGAACTCCACCTGGCTGACCGGGTCCTGGCCGACGCGGGCCAGCAGGCGGACGATCTGGGTATGGTCGGCGGAAAACAGGGCCTCCAGTACGATGATGTCCTCGGCGTTTTCCCCGAAGGCCTTGATGCGCCACCACTCGGAGCCGTCCGCGTTGCGGTGCAGGAAGGCCTTCTCCACCTTGAGCGGCTGCTGGGCCCGGTTTTCGCCGCCGTCGACAACGGTATGCTGCCACATGGTCCACTCGCCGGGCTGGTAGGGCTGCTGCGCCAGCCAGAAACCGCCGGCCCAGAAGTAGGCGGCGAACAGGCCCAGGGCGTAGCCCTTGAGCATGGGCCCGCGTATACTGGCGGTCATGCTGGCGGCGATGGCGTTGCCGGTCTCGGCAGCGGCCTGGTCGACAGCGGCATCGAGAATGAAACAACCCTGAAAGGTGGGCGCCGTGGCCAGAACGGCCAGCAGCGCCAGGATCCGGCTACCCCTGCACAAGCGTCTCGACATGATGGCGTCCTCCTTGCCTGGTTTGTGGTGGCCTCATTCAACATCCATGTCGTGGCCATGTCAATCTGCTTGTTCCCACCGGGGCCAGGGGGTATGCTCCGGGCATATCACAGGGAGGTGAAGCCATGGCTGGCCGGGCACGGCTGGGTCTGTTCACTGTGCTGCTGTTGGCGCTGGCCGCCTGCAGCGGGCCGGAGGCGGGCACCCGCCCGGAAAAGCCCGTCACTCCGGCGGGCGCCGGGACGGCGGCAAAGCCTGTCGCCGCCCGGGTCATCCGGGTACGGGTGGATGAAAAGAACCTGCTGCTGGCCGGCGAGAAGGATGCCCGCCGCTACCTGGTCGGCAAGCTGGTGGCACTGGCCGCCAAGCAGCTTACCGATTATGGTTTCGCTCCCGCCACTGCCACCCGGCTGGCGGGAAGCGGACGTTTCCACGACGTGACCGTGGCCGGGAGGCGGGCCCGGGTGGCGGGGCAGGGCGAACAGGAGGGGCGCATCATCGACACCACGCTGTGGCACGTCGCCGGTGGACTCGAGGTGATTCTGGACGATGCCGCCGTGGCCCGGCTGAGCGATGTCCTGGCCTCCCTGCCCGTGGACTCGCTGGCAGCCGCCCGGCAGCTGTGGCGTTACCTGCAGAAGCTGTCGCGGCTGCAGCCGGAGAGGGAAAGCCTGGAAAAGCTGCGCCGGCGCCTGGCCCGGGGCTGGGCGGCGGCCCTGGAGCCGGTACTGGCGGCGGTGCGCGGGTTGGCCCCGGATACGGCCGGGCTGGCCCGGCAGTTGCAGGAGGTAACCCGCCAACTGGCCGAGTTCGGCAGCGCTTTTCCCGGCAGTAGCAGACTGGTCGGGATGCAGAAGGTCCTGGCCCGGTCCTGGTGGAAGTGGCTGGGGCGGCTCGAACCCAGCGCCGCCAACGTTGCCGCCATCGACGAGCGACTGGCCAAGCTGCGGCAGGCCGCCGGGGGGCACCTGCCCGTGGTGGAGCACTTTCTGCAACAGGCCCTGGAGTTGGCCTGGCGCGATCGCCTCAACCGCCTCGACGACCAGAAGCAACCCTTTCCTTCCGTGCGCCGGGATTTCATCGCTTTCCTGCAGCGTTTTCCCCGTTCCCGCTTCTACCCGGAACTGGAACTGCGTTTCGTGTCACGCTGGGTGGAGCACCTGCTGGCGGTCCATCCTGCCGGGCTGGCACAGCTGCAGGATCTGGGCAGCGAGGTGCGCCTGCTGCGGGAGCGGTTCCCCGGGCTGGCCCAGGGCCGGCAGGTGGAAGAAACATTCGGACGCCATTGCCTGCGCCTGCTGGGCCGGGAGAAGGTAGCCGACCTGGAGAAGATGAAGCAAGTTGAGCAGGTCCTGCAGGAATGCGAGCCGGCATTGCCCCCGGGGATGGAGACGCTGGCCGTGCGCCAGCGATTGCAGCAGATCGCCGAGAGACTGCGCAACGAGCGCGAGGACCGCCTGGAACGCCGGGCACTGAAGGGATTGACCTTCTTCCTGGAGTGGGATGAGGCCATAAGGACCCTGCCCTTCGGCAAGGACATGGCCAACTGGCCCGGCCGGGGAACTTTTGCCGGCAGGTGGAAGCAGGGCAGTGACGCCGGGTCCGACTGTCGTTGCAGTCTCGATCCCGACGAACCTTGCCGGGTGTTCGAGGAGGATGGGCCGCACGGGGGTTACGAGGTGGTGGCCCGCATCCTGGAAGGACGTCTGGCGGGAGTGGACCTGTGCAATGTATACGTGGGAGAGAAGCTGCCCGCCGTCTACCGTTTCCTGCTGCGTCGCTACCCGCGGCGCCACACGCGTCGAGAGGCCAACCTGCTGCTGGGTTCCGGCAACGGTGAAGTGGCCTTCGGCCGCCCGCCGGGATTGCTGGTGTGGCTGGCCTGCCAGGACGGTGCCTGCAGCTTGCGGGTACGCCAGGCCCAGGCCTGGGCGCGCATGCGGCAACAGGCCAGCCAGGAGGCCGAACGGTTGCGCCAGCAGCGCCGGCAGCAGCGACAGGAACGCATCAACCGGGGCTGGCAGGCGGGCGACTGCGTCCGCTGGGATTGCTCTGCCGGGTGTGTCTACCGGGGCCGGGTGGAGAAAAGACAGGGAAAGCGCTACCAGGTGGTTGTTCGTAGCTGCCGCGAGGACGCCCGGCAGGTGGGAACCCGGGTGTGGGTAAGGGCCCAGGAACTGTTCGACTGCAACTGAAACCCGATTGGACAAGTGTACGGAGCTGGTGTAACTTCTCTTCCAGGGGGCGGACAGGTGGAGAGAGCCAGGAATGAGGTGGTTGTCGACGCGGATATTGTTGCTGGCGCTGCTGGTATGCCCGGTCGCCACTGCCGGGGAAACGGTGCGCATTACCGTGGTGGGCACTGCCGATTTCCACGGAGGGCTGGAGGCCAAGCGGCTAAAAAGCCAGGGCCAGCGGCTGGTGGGGGGTATCGACATCATTGCCGCCTACCTGAAGGCTATTCGTGAGAGCAACCCCGAGGGCGTGGTGTTGTTGGATGCGGGGGATCTCTACCAGGGTTCGCTGGTGTCGGCTGCCGGCGAGGGCCGGGCGGTCATCGAGTTCTACAACGAGATCGGCTACGACGCCGTGGCGGTCGGCAACCACGACTTCGACTTCGGACCGGTGGGTTACCATTCGGTGCCCCAGGCTCCCGGTGAGGATCCCCTGGGTGTCATCAAGGCGCGTATCGAGCAGGCGCGCTTTCCCTTCCTGGCGGCCAACATGGTGGAACGGGCCAGCGGTCGCATTCCCCACTGGAAGAACCTGCACCCCTATGCCCTGCTGGAGCGCCGGGGAGTGAAGATCGCTGTCATCGGTCTGACTTCCGAGGAGACTCCCCTGATCACCAATCCCGTCAACGTACGCTCCCTGCATTTCCTGTCGCTGCTGGAGACAGCCCGCCGTTACCTGGCCCAGGTGCGCCGGCTGGGAGCGGAGGTGATCATCCTGGTGGTGCACGCCGGCATCGAACGCGAGGATTCCTCCGGCCGGGCCCTGGGTGCCGTGGCCGATCTGGCCCGGGCGCTGCGGCCCGGGGAGGTGGATCTGATCGTCTCCGGGCACGCCCACCGGGCCTTTTCCGATTGGGTCAACGGCATTCCGGTCATGCAGACCTGGGCCAAGGGAGTGTCGTTCGTCAGGGCGGAGCTGCTGGTGGACAGGGAAAGCGGACAGGTGCGCCATTGCGGGGTCAAGTTGACACCGAACACCTTCTACTTTCGATCCGATTCCCAGGGACGGCCACCGCGTTACGCCGGGCAGACCATCCGCCCGGTACCACACTTCGTCAAGCGCCTGGCCGAATACAAGAAGTCCATATCCCACCTGGAACGCATTCACCTGGGTCGGGCGCTGCGAGACATGCCCAACCAGACCCGCTTCGATTCCCCGGTGGGCAACCTGGTAACCGATGCCATGCGCGCCTACCGCCCGGACATCGACATCGCCATGTACAACTCGGGAGGACTACGGGCTTCCATCCGCCGCGGCGTAGTAACCTACGGCAAGCTCTACGAGGTGGTACCCTTCGATAACTACATCGTCCTGTTGCCCATGACCGCGGAGGAGATCCGCCAGGTCATCGAGCACGGCCTGTCCGGTCCCTATGGGGTCATGGAGATCTCCGGCCTGCGCGTGGGAGTTGACATCGATGCCCCGGCCGGACAGCGTTGCCGCTCGCTGGTCGGACCCGACGGGAAGGAACTGGCTGCCGGCCGGACCTACCTGGTGGCCACCAACGACTTCGTCTTCCGGGGGGGCGACGGCTACGATCTGCACGTCGATGGCAAGCGGGTGGAAAAGACTCACCGGCTGGTCAGGGAGGTGGTGGCCGCTTACATCAAGAGCCGGAAAATGATATCCTGGCCGCCGGATAAACGTTATCGTCCCGAAAAGAAAAGCCATGTATCGGGCTCGTCCCAGTAAGCGACCGGTCTTGATGCTGATGCTGGCCGGCTGGACGGCGGCGGCCGGCTGCGGCGCCGGCTTCCCCGCCGGTCTCAGCGAGGACCTGGGATTCACATCCCTGGTGCTGGTCCAGCAGCCGGTGCCGGCCAATGCCGGCTCGCTGGCGGATAACTGGTTGCCGGAAGGTGATGGTCGCCTGTTGCTGTTGGAACCTGCCGCCCTGGGAGGGGAGCTGATCGAGCTGCTGGGTGGCGATGGTGTTCAAGTGCGGGGCCTGGATGTGGCTCCGGCCGGTGATGCCGTGGTGTTTGCCGCCCGCCTGGACAGCGGGGACCGCTATCACCTCTATCGCCTGGACATGACCGCCGTGGCCGCGGGGGCTGCTTGCCTGACCGCGGACGGCACTCTGGGGACGGCCTGCCAGGCTTTGACCTTCGGCCCCGCCGATGACTGGCAGCCGTTCCACCTGCCGGGCGGACAACTGGCCTTCTTCCGCCAGGACGAGGCTCGGGGCCTGGATTTTCTCGGGCGCGGGCCGGCCCGCTTCCTGTATGCCGTGGAAGAGGACGGCAGTGACCTGCGGCGCCTGGATTCCTTCCCCGGGCAGGTGGCGGCGGCCGGGCTGGGGGACGATGGCTGGCTGTATACCGTGCGCTGGTCGCAACGGCCGGGCGGATCCGGCTGGCGGGCCTACCGGTTGGATCCCTCTGGCGGCGGGGAGCTGCGCCCCCTGGCCGGTAGCCTGGAAAACGTTCCCCTGAACCCGGTCCGGGCCGAGGAGGGGTTGCTGGCCACCTGTACCGCCCCGGCCGGCACCTGGGGTGCCGGGGTTCCCTGCCTGCTGGCGGACGACGGCGCATCGCTGCCGCTGGTGACGGACATTCCCGAGGGCACCGGCTGCTCGGCCAACGGCCGGGTACGTGATTCCTGGCCGTTGCGCGACGGCCGCCTGCTGGTCTCCAGCGCCGTGGTGGCCCAGGGTTGCGTGAACGCCAGCGACGGCGACGAGGGCCGGGCGCCCGATTTCTCGCTGGCCATCATGGACCCGGCCGATGCCGCCCGCCAGCCCCTGCTCAACCTGTCGCAGACGGCCGAGGTCCTTCCTCGCCCGCTGATGAGTCGCAGCCTGCTGCCCGAGGGACAGGCACCACCCGCTCCACCCCCGCAGTGCCAGCAAGAGGGGGTGCTTGTCCAGGGCTACCTGCACGACGCCCAGGGTCAGCCCTTGGCCGACGCGGTTCGAGTGCGGGTATATACGGCACTTGATGGATCGCTGGTACCCTGGCGGGTGGAACTCGGTGGGCGGCGTCCCCGGGGTATTTGCGGCAGCGACGGCCGCTACCAGGCCGAGGTATATGCCGATGGCTCCTTCGGTCTGCGGGCACCGGCCGACACCCCCTTGCAGCTGGCGGCGCTGGATGCCTACGGGGTGGTGCTGGCGGCCGATCCCGAGTGGCGTGGTGGGCCCTCCTGTTCCCGGCGCAGTTGCTCCGGCTGCCATGCCGGGGCCCGGGCCCTGGACATGTCGGCCAGCCTGGCCGGGCAGGTCGAGGCCAGCGACCTGGCCGACCCGGAGGGATGGCGTTTCTTCGACTTCCGGCGCGACATCCAGCCCATCCTGGATCGCTCCTGTGCCGTGGCCGGCTGCCACGACAGCGACACCGCTGCCGGCAGCTACGTGGATCTTACTGGCAACCTGCAGGGGTTGGATCTCACCGGCGTGGCCGAGGGTCGTGCCACCCGCAGCTACAACAACCTGCTGCGCCTGGATGTCCGGCGCGACTCCCGCAGCGGTCGCATCATCGAGCAGCGCCGTCCCTACGTGGAGCCGGGTTCGGCCCGCGATTCACGGCTCATCCAGCGTCTGGGTGTACCCTGTCGCTTCGACTGTTCCGGCCGGCCCCCGTGGGCGGAATGGGCCCTGGGCCCGGGACGGCAACACCCGGAAGACCAGCCGGGATGGTCTGGCAGCCTGTCCGACCAGGAACGCTGGTTGCTGGTGGAGTGGATAGATTGCGGGGCGCCGTTCGTGGCCCCGGGAGCGCAGCCATGAAAGATTCTCGACCTTCCCGGGTCAGCCTTCTCGTTGGCTGGTTGTTGCTACTGTGGACATGGCCGATGGTGGTCCACGCCGCCGATCCCCTGACCCGCCTGGATCCCGAGCGCTACGGACCCGGCACCATCATGGTGGCCATCGAGCAGCTGGCCGGCTACACCCCTTCCCAGGCCGTCGAGCCGGTACGGGCGTTGCTGGGGCACGAGGATGTGGCCCTGGTACGTACCGCCGCCTGGTTCCTGCGCCGGGCCGGCCGCGGCGACGAGGGGGTGGCCAGTGCCCAGGCGGTGTTGCAGGATCCCCAGGCCAGCGAAAAGAGCCGGTTGTCGGCGGCCACGGCCATCGGCGTGCTGCGCTCGGCGGCCGGGGCCACGGTGGCTGCCCAGGCGCTCACCGGCGACGAATCGGCGCTGGTGCGCCGGGCGGCGGTGCTGGCGCTGGGGCGACTGCACCGGGCGGGCTGGACGGTGCCGCTTATCGCCGCCGCCGGCGTCGATGAAGACGAACGAGTGCGAGTGGCCTGCGTGCGCGCACTGGGCATGTTGCCGGATACCACGGCCGAACAGCTTTTCGAGCTGCTGGTGAGCGCCGAGCCGGCCGCGGCCCGGCGCGAGGCGGCCTGGGCGCTGGGGCAGGGGCGCTTTGCCGCTGTCGCCGGACTGGCCGGGCAGCTCACCCGGGCCCTGCAGTCGGATCCCGATTGCCGGGTGCGCGCGGCCGCCGCCTGGGCACTGGGGCAGCAGGGTGATCCCAGCACTCGGCCAGCCCTGGAGGCGGCCGCCGCCGGCAGCAGCGGCTGCCGCCTGGCCGCCCAGGCCGCCACGGTGGCCCTGGGACGCCTGGAATAAGCGGCTTGATAGCCCTTGACAGGTACGAGCGGGCGAAATTACCTTCAAGGCGTTGCCGCAGGAAGGGAGTAGGTGATGGCGAGTTTCCGCATTCTTTCCGCCTTCGGGCCGGACCAGCCCGGCATCGTGCGCCAGGTGGCCGGTTTCGTGGCCGAGCACGGTTGCAACATCGAAGACAGCCGCATGGCGGTGCTGGGGGGGCAGTTCGCCCTGATGACGCTGGTGTCGGGCGCCGGCGAGGACCTGGAGCGGCTGGCAGCGGAGGTGGCCGGTTTCCAGGATTCCAGCGGCCTGAAAGTGGTGCTGGTACCGGCCCAGGATCCCCGCCAGCTCCAGGTGGCTCCGGCCCTGCCGGTGCGGCTGGAACTGGTGGCCATGGACGCCCCCGGCATCCTGGTGCGCATCGCCGAGGTGCTGGAGCGGCACCAGGTCAACGTCGAGAACCTGGAAAGCCACCTGTTTCCCGCTCCTGCCAGCGGTACCACGGTGTCATCGGTGAAGATGAAAGTCAGCGTGCCCCAGCAGGTGAACCTGAATACCGTCAAGGACGATCTCAACACCCTGGCCAGCGAGATCAACGTCGACATCCTCTTCCAGCCGGTACACGAGTGAGACCGGCACGGTCATGAGCGGGCAACAAGGCAAGACCGTCCTGGTGGTCGATGACGAACCGGCCCACCGCGACAGCCTGGTACGCATCTTCCAGAAGGAGGGTTATCACGTCCTGCAGGCCGCCGGCGGCCAGCAAGCATTGGAGTTGCTGCGCCAGCACCACGTGCACGTGCTGCTGACCGACCTGGTAATGCCCGGCATGGACGGCCACGAACTACTACGAGCCTGCCGGGCGGTGGCCCCGGAGACCGAGGTGGTGGTGATGACCGCCTTCGGTTCCATCGAGACGGCCGTGGAGGCCATGAAGCAGGGCGCCTACGATTTCATCACCAAGCCGCTGAAGAAGGTATTCATCACCAAGGTGGTACGCCAGGCCCTGGAACGGCAGAAACTGGCCATCGAGAACCGCCAGCTGCGCCAGCAACTGGAGGCGGTGCGCCCGCACGATATCATCGGCCAGAGTCCGGCCATCCTGGCCACCCTGCAGACCATTCGCCAGGCGGCACCGTCCAGCGCCACCGTGCTGCTGCAGGGCGAAAGCGGAACCGGCAAGGAACTGCTGGCCCGGGCACTGCATCGCTGGAGCCCCCGGGCGGAAAAACCCTTCGTAACGGTGAACTGCGCCGCCCTGCCCGAGGGCATCCTGGAGAGCGAATTGTTCGGCTACGAGCGTGGCGCCTTTACCGGCGCCGATAGACGCCGGGAAGGGCGCTTCGATGCGGCCCACGGGGGTACCCTGTTCCTGGACGAGGTGGGTGATCTCAGCCTGGCCACCCAGGTGAAGTTGTTGCGAGTGCTCCAGGAGGGGGAGTTCGAGCGACTGGGTTCGAGCCGGACCATCAAGGCTGACTTCCGCCTGGTGGCGGCCACCAACCAGGACCTGGCGGCCCGGGTCGAGCAAGGGGCCTTTCGCGAGGACCTGTTCTACCGGCTCAATGTTATCCCGGTAACGGTGCCTCCCCTGCGAGAGCGGCCCGGCGATGTGCCCCTGCTGGCCAACTTCTTCTTGCGCCGCTATGCCAGCAAAGACGGCAAGACAGTGGTCGCCATCACCGCCCGGGCCCTGGAGGCGCTATCG
>QMME01000135.1 GCA_003647095.1 Deltaproteobacteria bacterium | reverse complement strand
GAGGTCGCTCGAGCAAGCGGTACAATCACCATCCTCCATATCGGTTGTCCCGTCACAATCGTCGTCTTTTCCGTTGCTGCAGTTATCCGCACCGACCGGTCCCTCGACACTTCCCAGACTGGGATCCAAGATATTGCGACAACCTTGCTCCGCCTCGCTGCACTCGTCACGGGTGCAGCTGTCCTGATCGCTGCAATCACGTTCGGACCCGCTACAGATTCCCCCGCTGCAGGTATCGGGTTCGGTGCAATACAACCCGTCGTCACAATCAGTGCCGTCGGCCAACGGCACCGGCCGACACTGGCCGGTAAACGGATCGCATTCTCCTCGTTGGCACTGATCGTCGTAAGCGCTGCAGTCTTTATCCACGCCTTTGCAGACACCGTTCACGCAGACATCCTGCTCGGTGCACGGGTTTCCATCGTTGCACCTGGTGGTGTCGGGCCAATGAGGATGTTGGCATTGCTCGACAATGCACAGGTCTTGGGTACAGCCGTTGCCGTCGTCGCAATCCACTTCACTGCGACACTCATCCGTCTTGCCGTCGCAGTCGTCGTCCTTGCCATTTCCCACTGTCTCTTCCACGGGCCCACACGTGCCCGCTATCGGTTCACAGGCACACTGCAATTCCAATTGCACCGTCAGCGGAACACCGGCCTCCACCTTCTCCCGGCGGCATCCCCGCAACAAGTGCGCCCCGGCGGCAGTGCGACCCTCCGCGGCAAATGCAAACCAGCCCTCCGGGATCCCGCGTAACAGGTTCTCGCCCTCGCTGCTTTCCCCGCCGACTACAACCCCCAAGTGGGCCACTACGTCTTCTTCCCCCTTCGCCAGCGATTCCCAGGACAGTTGTTCGCAGCTTCCAATTTCCACCACCCAGATTTGCAGGAAAGCAGTCTTTTGCCGCAACTCCTCGCTGGGAAACACTACCTGAAGCCCATACTCGCCATCGTCCCGACAGGACGACCAGAAAAAGGCCTGCACCATCGCCAGACCAAGAACTACTCGCAGCGTAGGATGCCATGTCCTTCTCACTTCACCAACTCCTCCCGAAGTACCTTACAAGGTAACAAGTAGGAAATTAAGCCTTTCTCCGGTTGCCACCACGATCCGTGAAGTCCCACGCGGCCGGGACCGAGGGGTGCTCACCAGCGATCGATCAGCCAGCGGCCCTGGTACTTTTTCATGAACACGGTGTCGGTGCCGACGAAGTCGTCCTTGAAGCGGCGCCAGCAGGCCTCCAGTTCTTCCTTTTCCTGCAGGCGGCGGGCGTACCGCTCGACATCGTCGGCCGAGAGAATGGCCTGCGGGCAGGTCTCCAGCCGGTAGCCGTTCTTGAGCGAACTGGTCAGGTTGTCGAAAACGTAAGTGGGGGAGGTACGTCCCCGCTCCGGGTCCCGGGGCACGAACAGGGCCAGGAAGGCCTGCTTGTCTCCCCGGCGGGCGGCCTCCAGGGCCAGGGCCAGTTGCTCGCGACCGTCCTCGTAGGCCCGGCGAAAGGCCCGCACCGCGGGGCTGTCGTCGGGCTCGGGCACCGGGGCCGGCCGCACCGGGAAGGGCAGCTCGTAGAGACGGTTGCCGGTGCCGTTCTTCTCCATCTCCAGCCCGCGCTGGTAGGCCTCCTTGAGGGTCTTTACCTGGTCGTACATGGCCAGGTACTCGGCCCAGCGACGCCTGGCGTCGCGGGCGGCCAGGGCGTGGGCAGCCCCCTTGAGCTGGCGGCGCAGGCGACCGTCGTACCAGCCGGCGCGGTCCCAGAAACAGGAGAGCTTCTGATCGAACTGGCGCTGGAAGGGGGTGCGCACCAGATCCTCGAGCAGGCGGCGCCGCTCCTGCACCCGGGCGGCATCGTAGGGTCCGCGGGCCAGCGCCTCCTGATAGGCCTTTATCTGCTTGCAGAACTTCCGCCGCGACATGACCTCCCCCTTCTTGCCGCGGGCCGGGTTGGCCAGCACCGCCGGCCGCCGCACCCGGGGCCGGCTGCCCAGCAGGCGATCAACCGCCTCGCCCATCTTCTCGGGTGCCAGCTTGAGACTGTCCAGGGTGAGCTTGGAACGCGAGGTCACCCGGGCGGCCCGGGCCTCGATGATCTGCAGGGTGATGACGTACAGGTCCTCGAGCTTGCCCACCGAGCCCGCCACCAGCCAGTCGGCGCCCAGGGCCCCGGCCAGCTCGGCCATGCAACTTTCGTCCGAGCAGGCCAGCAGGGACTTCTGCTGCTCGGCGGTGAGCACGGCGCGTACATCGCTGGGGCCCAGGGCGCGAATGCCGTGGCGGCTGAGCAGGGCCTCGAGCAGCAGGTCGGTCAACACCTGGGAGGTGCCCTCGGGTATGCCGGGATAGGCGTAGATGCCGGGCACCACCACCTTGAGATCCTGGTCGGCGCCGCTGGCCGGCGCCGACAGAAAACCGGTCAGCAGGACGGCCGGCAGGACCCGGGCGAGTATTCGTCTCATGGTTTCACCCCCGCGCAGGGAATTACCAGTTCAGGGCCAGCCGCCCCAGGAAACGTGACACCACTCCCGGCCGTTCGCCGGCCGCATCGGCGAAGGCGGATCCGGGTACGAACCAGCCCACCTGCAGGCCGGCACTCACCGACAGCTGTTGCCACAGCGGCTGGTTCCAGTCCACCCCCAGGTCGAATTCGCAACCCAGGTAATGGCCGGCCTCGCTCTTGCCGTAAGGATTGGTGGCCACCCCGCCGCTCTCGAAGGTACGCCAGGCCTGGGCGAAGGGAGTGGAGCTGAAGGCCAGGAGCAGCCCGGCCATGAGGGTCATCTGTCGGAGCGGCTTGATGGAGGCCGTGGGATAGAAGTAGAAGGTGTTGCTCACCTGCCCGGAGCTGGGCAGCTGGTCGGTGCCCGAGGGCGGTTGGCCCACCCGCTCCGGGTCGGCCACCTGCTCGGCCGCCCGGGCGCTGAGCTGGCGCAGCAACACGTCGTAGAGCACCAGCCCCACGTTGTAGTCGGGATCGAAGGAAAACGATGTCACCACCGCGTCGTAGGGATCGCCGTCGCCGGAAGCGTAACCGAACTCCAGCAGGGCGCGGCCCTGCAGCCAGCCGAACTGCCAGCCGGCACGCAGCACCGCACCCAGGGCGCTGATGTCCAGCCCTCCGGGATGCTCGGGCTGTACCACCCGGTCGGTGGAGCCGATCAGCAGCACCACCTCCCCTCCCAGCACCAGCCCCTCGGTGCCGCTCTCCGGATCCAGGGAGCCGAACAGGTCGATGGCGGTGGCGTGTACGAAGGTGCCGGCATCGTCTTGCTGGATGCGCCCGGCGATGTAGGTGCCGAACTCCAGCCCCGGGACACGGTAGAACAGCGAGCCGAGTACCTCCCCGCCGATGTCGCCGTCGCGCAGGGAGCAGTTCTCGTCGCGGTAGGTGAGCCCGCCGCCCACGGCCAGCACCACCTGGCTGGGCCAGCCGTCGGCGAAGGCGAAGGGGCGGGTGGCCAGGATGAGCCGGTCGGAGATGTCGCCGTGTTCGCTGAAGCCGAAGCGGCCGGGCTGGCGCCGGCCGTCGTTGGCCAGCAAGCCGAAGCCCCAGTGGGAGTACTGCTGGCCGGCCAGCACCACAAACCAGGGCGTCCGCCAGCGTACCCGGGCCTGGCGCAGCTCCACCCGGGAAAGGTCCCAGCCGCGCAGGCCGGTGCGGGCGTCGTCGCGGAAGGCCAGGCCGATGCTGTCGAGGTCCCCGGCTACCTGGCCGTCGAACAGCCCCAGCTCCAGTTCCAGCTCCAGGTCGTCGCCGGGTGTCCAGCGCAGGCCGGCGTCGAGACGGTTGTCCAGCGTCCAGCGCAGGCCCGAGGTGGTACCGGCGGTATCGAGGGGAAAATCCTGGGCGTGCGAGTACAGGTAGCGCCAGAAGCCGTACACCTGCAGCGAACTCTTCGCTGCCGGCACGGCCGCCGCTGCCGCCAGCAGCAGCGTCAACAGGCCGGAAAGAGTGGTTACTCCCATGGACCCGAACTTTATGCCAGCAGCAGGCGCAAGTCAAAAGCGGCCGGAAACTGTTGCACCAGAATCCCCGGTTGCCAGATTGGTGGCAGAAACGGGGTAAGAAGCGGCATTCATGACCACGACGGCCCGGTGGGGGAGCTGGTGATCCTGTCCTGGTAGGTGCTCGCTGCAGACCTGGCAACGGGTCTGGCCGCCCCCGAACGACCTGGCCCTTCACTCCGGCGGGTGCTGGTACAGCGGGCCCGGGTCGGGCGGGGGCAGCAGGCGCAGGGGGGCCTTGTCGGGATCGGTGTTCTCCTCGCGCACGGTGGGCAGCTCGGCCGGTATCTCGACGCACATGCCCACCCCGCCCACCATCTGGCAGACCTGGTCGGAGCGGCAGTTCTTGCACTCGGGCAGCGCCTCGCACAGGCGGGTGCGGGGATTGCAGACATGGTGGGCATCGCACCAGGTGAAGCACCGCCCGCTCGCCACCCGGGCGGCACCCACCGCCGTGGCCAGGCCGACGTTCAGCGCCGCCCCCACTGCCTTGGATGTCCCCCCGCAACCGGCCAGCGGTTCCACCAACACGACCAGCAACGGCAACAGCAGCTTTTTCATGGTACACCACCCGGCCCGGCTCAGGACCTGTTTCCCCTATAACACAGGGGCGGGTAGTTTTCATCCGCAGGTATTCACCTGGCCCGGAACAGGTTCCCGGGCGGTTGGCCGGTGACACTTGCCTGGCGACCGCATTCAGGTGTAGAAGTTTCGCAGGAAGCGGAGGACGGGCCGAATGCAGAGACTCAGGGACTTCATGAAGGTGGTCAACACCCTGTCGATGGATGAATTCGTGGAGCAGTTCCCCCATCCCTTCCTCTTCTACTCGGAAACCCCCGGAGCCATAGAGCAGTTTTCGCACACCCGCCTGGTGTCCGAACCCGGCGGCGGCAGCCACATCGATCGCTTCAGCCAGCAGGTGCTGGAGTTCGTGCCCTTGTTGCCCAACCCCCATCCCGGCCGGGAATTCCCCCGCAAGGCCTTCGTGGGCCGGGATGCCCGGCGGGATTTCGTGGTCAACCACAACACCGTCTCCAGCCGTCATGCCTGCCTCATCTTCGAGGAAGAGCGCAACGCCTACCTGCTGGTAGACTCGGGTTCCACCAACGGTACCTACCTGCGCGGCCGGCCGCTCGAGGCGGGTAAGCCGGTGCCCCTGCGCGACGGGGACGTGGTGACCTTCGGCAAGCTGGACCTGCTCTTCTTTTCCCCCCAGGGTGCCTATCGCTATCTGCGCCAGTTCCGCAAGTTCTACCACGCCATGGAAGACGGCGGCCGGCCCGGCGACGCCGGCTAGCGGCGGCCGTCACCATTTACCCCGTCAAGGAGGCCCACATGCCCAGGCTGGAACTTTCCCGGCAACACTCCCTGGCGCCCGAACAGGCGCGCCAGAAAGTCGAACAGATCGGCCAGCAGTTGGCCAGCAAGCACGGGCTGGAAGGACGCTGGAGCGGGGCCGACACCTACGAGTTCAAGCGTACCGGAGTCAAGGGCCAGGTGAAGCTGACGGCGCAACAGGTCCTGGTGCAGGTCGACCTTTCCCTGGTGCTGTCGCCGCTGAAGGGCAAGATAGAACAGAAGCTGCGCGAGGGGCTGGAACGGGAGTTCGCTTGAGCATCTCGCCCCGCTTCCGGCACGGGGAAAGGGCTAGAAGGGAATTTTGGGTGGGGGCGGCTTGTCGCCCCGGCGAGGCTTGGCCGGGCAACTGACGCGCTTGGCCTTGAGCGAGCCGTCGTAGCGTTTGCCGATCTCCTCCACCACCACCTCGTCGCCCACCTCGGGATTGAAGTCACAGGCCTCGAAGTCAAAAAGCAAATCACCGTGTTCGGGGTGCTCGATGTAGCCGAAGCCTTGCTCGTTGGACCACGACCTGATGCGTGCCTTGGCTGACATTTCCGCTCCTCCCCTCGGCAGCGAGGTGACTCCAGACTAGGAAACCCCGGCACCGCTGTCAACCGTGTCGCCGGCCGGGAAGGGAAACACCGCGAAGGACAATCCCACCTTGCCCCGACCTCCGTCCTGGGATAGATAATACGGCATGTTGACGAAATCACGCCCGGTACAGCAATTCGACCTGCCCCCGGGCCGGTCGCTGGGAAGCCACTATGAAATCGTCGGTTTCCTGGGACGGGGATACGAGGGCGAGGTCTACAAGGTGGTGGAGGTCTACACCGGCATCGAGCGGGCGGCCAAGATCTTCTTTCCCCAGCGCAACCCGCGCGGGCAGGCGCTGCTGCGCTATGCCCGCAAGCTCAACAAGCTCAAGCACCTGCCCATCATCGTGCAGTACCACCACCTGGACATGGCCCAGGTACGCGGCCAGAAGGTGGCCTTCATGGTCTCCGAGTTCGTCGCCGGCGAGGTTCTGTCCAACTTCGTGGCGCGCCAACCGGGTGGGCGCCTGCACAGCTTCGAGGCTCTGTGCCTGCTGCGGGCCCTGGCCGACGGCGTGGCCCCCATTCACCACCTGGGCGAGTATCACGGAGACATCCACACCGACAACATCATGGTGAGCCGGCGCGGAGTGGGGTTTCGTATCAAGCTGCTCGATTTCTTCGACCTGGGCCGTCCCACCCGCCAGCGCATCCAGGACGACGTGGTCGATCTGATCCACGTCCTGCACGAGATGATCGGCGGCCAGAGACGCTACAGCAAGAGCGGGCCGGAGATAAAACGCCTGGTCTGCGGCCTCAAGCGCTCGCTCATCTCCCGGCGTTTCCGCAACGCCGGCGAGCTGCGCCAGGCCATAGACAATCTCGGCTGGGAGTGACCACCCGTTTCCGGGAGGTGAAAGATGAACCAGGGCAAGGTGATACATTACAGCCAGGTGGAGGCCGAGGTCGCCGGGGATGGCGCCGCGGGAGCATCCATTCGCTGGCTCATAGACGAGGAGCACGACGGGGCCAGGATCTTCGTAATGCGCATGATCGAGCTGGAGCCGGGCGGATACTCTCCCCATCACACCCATCCCTACGAGCACCAGAACTTCGTGGTCGACGGACACGGCGAACTACGCCTGGGCGAGGAAATCCGTCCCCTGGGCCCGGGAGACGTGGCCCTGGTACCGGCCGGGCTGCGCCACCAGTACCGCAACACCGGCTCGACCACCCTGCGCTTTCTCTGCTTTATTCCCGCCGAGAAATTCCGTTCCTGACCAGCGCGGCCGCACGGTTTGCCGGGCCGGCCCGGTAGCGGCTAGTATGGGGCCGTCCCTATGCAAATGTCTCACTGGAGGAATCATGATCCTTTCCTGCTCCCGTTCCTGGATGTTTCTGCCCGCCGCCTTGCTGCTGCTGGGAGGCGGTGGTTGCGGTTCCGCCACCACCGGCCCGCGCTGCAGCGACTGCAGTTCCCTGGACGGCCCCTGCTCGCGGGGCACCTGCAACGAGGATACCGGGCAGTGCGAGCTGGTGGCCCTCAACGAGGGCGAGGCCTGCGACGACGGCGACTCCTGCACCCAGGACGACATCTGCCAGCAGGGTGCCTGCGTGGGCCAGCCGCTGCAGTGCACGGAACAGGAGACCGAGTGCATCAAGGGCGAATGCCAGCACGGCGAGTGCCAATACCTGCCCCGGGAAAACGGCACCAGCTGCCTGTCCGCCGCCGATGAGTGCCACCAGGGCATCTGCCAGGACGGCGAGTGCCAGGCCCAGCCCCTGGCCGACGGCACGGCCTGCAACGACGGTGACTGGTGCACCGTCTCCGATAGCTGCTCGGGCGGCGTGTGCACGGGCTCGGCCCGCGATTGCAACGATGACCGCGACTGCACCAGCGACAGCTGTGATTCTTCGCGCAACGCCTGCGACCACCAGCCGCTCGACGGCTACTGTTTCATCGACGGCGAATGCTACGCCGACGGCGCCGTCAATCCCGCCAACGGCTGCCAGGCCTGCCGGGCCTCCGTGGACCAGACCGGCTGGTCCGACAACGACGGTGCCCCCTGCGACGACGGCAATCGTTGCACCGACCAGGATAGCTGCTCCGGGGGAGTCTGCACGGGCACGGCCATCGCCGGCTGCTGCCTGGGCGATGCCGACTGCGACGACGGCCTCGACTGCACCAGCGACAGCTGTCGGCAAGCGGACGGCACCTGTGAAAACCAGGTAGTGGCCGGCTTCTGCCTCATCGGCTCCACCTGCGTGGCCGAGGGCACGCTGGAGCCGCAGAACCCCTGCCGGGAATGCCTGCCAGCGCTCAATCCCCTCGACTGGTCGGACAACACCCGTCCCTGCGACGACGGGCTCTTCTGTACCGTCTCCGACACCTGCTCGGGAGGCACTTGCCAGGGCACGGCCGGCACCCTGTGCGACGACGGGCTCGACTGCACCGTTGACGCCTGCGACGAGCAAGCCCAGGCCTGCCAGCACACCACCCTGGCCGGCTATTGCCTGATCGGCAACAACTGCTTCGACGACGGCGCGGTCAATCCCCAGAACCCCTGCCAGGTCTGCGTCGCCGCCAGCAACCGGGCCGACTGGAGCCCCAACGATGGTGTGACCTGCGACGACGGCAACATTTGCACCGACAACGACACCTGCGCGGGCGGCACCTGCAGCGGTGCGCCCATTCCCAACTGCTGCAACGAAGACAGCCATTGCGACGACAACCTCGACTGCACCAGCGATCACTGCGACGTGCCCACCGGCACCTGCAGCAACACCGTGCTGGCGGGCAACTGCCTGATCGGCGGAGCCTGCTACGCCGACGGTCAAGCCAACGACAACAACCCCTGCCAGGCCTGCGATGCCAGCACCGACCCCGGCGACTGGTCGGCGGCCAACGACGGCGGCCAGTGCGGCAGCCTGTGCCAGTGGTGCCAGGCGGGCGCCTGTACCAATATCCCCGCCGCCGGCAACCAGGATCCCTTCTCCGAGTGTCCGCCGTGCCGGGTGTGCGACGGGGCGGGCAGCTGCCAGCCGGCCGTCGACGGCACCGATCCCAAGGACGAGTGCAGCGCCTCCGACTGCACCCGGGACGATTGCCAGGCCGGCTCCTGTGCCGCCCCGGCCGGAAGCGCCTGCCCCGACAGCGATACCCTCGACTGCTGGGCCGCCGCCTGCGACGGGCAGGGCGGTTGCGACCAGGCCCACGCCCCGGAGCCGGCCGGCCACGCCTGCGACGATGCCGATGCCTGCACCAACCCCGACACCTGCGACGGCCTGGGCACCTGCCAGGGTACGGCGCTGGCGCCGGAACCGGACGCCGCTTCCGGCGTGGCCGCCACCACCACCTGCCTGACGCTGGGAACGTCGGCCACCGCGGTGGTGTACGTCGACCTGGTCGACGCCGGCGGCCAGCCCATCAGCGGCGCCGCCGTCACCATCGAGGCCGACGAGGCCGGGCTGAGCTGGAGCGGCCCGGTGGTGGAGTCGAGCGCCCGGCCCGGTACCTATTTCCGGG
>QMME01000134.1 GCA_003647095.1 Deltaproteobacteria bacterium | reverse complement strand
TGTCCTTCCACCAGCATGAAGGTAGTCTTGCGCGCCTGGCTGCGGGGTTCCCGGCGCAGGTCGCTTACCGCCACCAGGCTCTCCGGGGCCACCCGCAGGAAACCTCCCCGGGCGAATTCTATGTTGGCGAAGCTGTCGCGCAGGGTACGGATCTTGTCATCGACCCGCAACTGCATGTCCGGCCGGGCCTGGACCCATTCCAGCGAACCCGAGCGCTTGACCAGAACCCGGCCCTGCAGGAAAGCCAGACGTGCCGTCATCTCCTGGGCCGGTAGCTGCGAAGCATCGCCGGCCGCAGGCTGGTTGCCGTTGTCCCGGCCGCAGGTACAGCCGGCACACAGGCAAGCCATGGCCAGCACTGGCAAGCAAAGTCTCATGTCACCAGGATGTTAGAACAGACCCGGATACGACACAAGCATGGAAGCCGGCGAATCCCCGGCCTCGGCGGTCCGGTATGCCGCCAGGCGAAGATGAACAAGGGCCTGGCATGAAGGGCGGGCTTACGGTTACACTCCCGGGATGCTGGAGCAAGCCCGGGAGAGAGCATGGACTTTGCCTTTTCGGAGGAGCAACTGGCCTTCAGGGAACAGGTGCTCAGGTTCGCCGCGCGCGAGATAGCCCCGCGCTCGGCCGGTCACGATCTCAACAGCGAGTTCGATCACCAGGCCTTTCGTCGCCTGGGGGAGTTCGGCATCCTGGGGCTGCACTTTCCCGAGGAGTTCGGGGGCAGCGGCGCCGACGTGGTGACCACGGTGCTGGCCGGTGAGGCCCTGGGCGAGGCCGGCGTGGACGGGGGCTTGCTGCTGTCCTACGGGGCGCACAGTTTTCTGTGCGCCGACACCATCCTGGTCCACGGCAGCGACGAGCAACGCCGGCGCTACCTGCCCGGACTGGCCAGCGGCGAACTGATAGGTTGCATGGGATTGACCGAGCCGGGGGCCGGCTCCGACGTGGCGGCCCTGCGCACCCGGGCGGAGCGTCGGGGTGACCGTTATCTGCTCAACGGCTCCAAGATATTCATCACCAACGGGCCGGTGGCCGATGTCGCCGTGGTCTATGCCACGGTCGACGCCGCGGCCAAGCATGCCGGCATCAGCGCCTTCATCGTCGAGCGCGGCTGCAAGGGTTTCAGCGCCGGCCCACCGCTGCACAAGATGGGTGTACGCTCTTCCCAGACCTCGGAGCTGTTCTTCGACGACTGCGAGGTGCCGGCCGAGAACCTGCTGGGTGGCGAGGGCAACGGTTTTCTCATGGCCCTGCAGACGGTGGAATGGGATCGCTCGGCCCTGATTGCGCCTTTCGTGGGATCCTTGAGCTATGCCCTGAAGAAATGCGCTCGCTACGCCCGGCAACGCCAGCAGTTCGGCCGAGCCATAGCCGAGTTCCAGGCGGTGCGCGACAAGCTGGCGACGCTGAAGATTTTCATCGAGGCGGCCCGTGGCCTGGTCTATCGGGTGGCCTGGTGCAAGGACCAGGGCCGGCCCCTCAACCACCTGGAGGCGGCGGTGGCCAAACTGTTCGTGGGCGACTGGTCGCTGGAGCCGGCCAATGCCGCCATGACCCTGCTGGGTGGTTACGGCTATTGCCACGAATACGAACTGGAGCGCATCTTCCGCGATGGCCGGCTGGCGTCCATCGGCGGCGGCACCTCGGAAATCCAGAAGCTGATCATCTCCAAGCTGATGTGAGGCCTCGCTCATGAACTACGATCTCGACGCAAGCGACAAAGAGCTGTTGGACAGGGTAACAGCGCTGTTGAACGATGAAAACCTGCCCGACCCGGCGGCGCTGCAGCGGGTGGAGGCGAGTACCGTTGGATCGCTGCTGCGGGCCTGGCTGCAGCGCCTGGGCCCGGCCGGTTACCTGGCGGCACCCGCCGGCCCCGGGCTGACGAGCGCCCGGATGCTGCTGGCCGCCCGTTCACCCTGGCTGGCGCTGGCCGTCGCCATTGGCCCGGGCCTGCTGGCCGACCTGCTGGCTCGCCACGGCTCGCCGGAGCAGCAGCAGCGCTTCCTGGAGCCCCTGCGGCGGGGCCGGCTGGTGGCCGCCGTGGCCCTGTCGGAACCCCGTGCCGGTTCGCACCCGGATCACCTGGCTACCACGGCCCGCCGCGACGACGGGCAATTGGTACTTTCCGGCAGCAAGTCCACCGTCAGCCTGGCCCCCCTGGCCGACGTCATCGCCGTGGTGGCTGAAAGCGATGGTGCCCAGGCATTGTTCTTGATCGACGGCGGGCAGGCGGGGTGCGTGTGTGGTTCCCCTCTGGATACGCTTGGCTACCGGCAGCTGTGCACCTGTCCGCTCGAACTGCGCGGAGTGCGAGTGGCGCCAGACAGGGTGATGGTGCCGGACGGCCGACCGCGGGGCGGGCTGCTGCAGCAGGTGCGCGCCGGCTGGGACGCGGCACTGGCCGACGTGGCCTGCGGGACGATGCGCCTGTGCCTGGAGCAGGCGCGGGAGGCGGCCGCCGTCGAACGCGCCGGCGGCAAGCCGCCGGCCGGCTACCAGAGTGTGCGCTTCGCCCTGGCGGAGATGCTCACCCTGTCGCAGACCGCCGAACTGCTGGCCCTGCGCGCCGCCTGGGCCGGTGCCGCCGCGGATCGCCAGGCCGCTTCCCTGGCCCTGTGTGCCAAGGTGTTTGCCACCGAGAATGCCTGCCGGGTGGCCGACCTGGCCCTGCAGATCATGGCCGCCGCCGGCTACAGCCGGGACAACCCGGTGGCCCGGGCGGTGCGCGACAGCCGCCTGGGTCTCATCGCCGGTCACCCCGGCCAGGTGGCGCGCCAGGCCATCGCCGGGGAAGTGCTGCAGGAGGTCGAGCTTTCATGATAAGAAACAGCGGCTGCGTTTTCTTTGCAGATCACCGGCACCAGCCGGGAGGCGGGCATGCAAGTCATTGAAAGTCGTATCGACGTCGACAGTGACGAGTTCCTCGCCAACCGGGAGCACATGCAGGTCCTGGTCGAGGATCTCAACCGCGAACTGGAACGCGCCCGCACGGAGCGCTCCGACAAGGCCCGCCGGCGCCACGCCGACCTGGGCAAGTTGCCGGTCGAGGAACGGCTGGAGTTGCTGCTGGATGACGATTCTCCCTTTCTGGAGATCGCTCCACTGGCCGCCCGGGACATGTACGACGGGCGGGTGCACGGTGCCGGCAGCCGGGCGGGTATCGGCCGGGTGCAGGGACGCGAGGTGCTGGTAATGGCCAACGACGCCCGCATCAAGGGCGGCACCATCTACCCGCTGGGCGTCAAGAAGATGCTGCGTTGCCAGACCATCTCCCTGGAAAACCGCCTGCCGTTGATATACCTGGTCGATTCGGGCGGAGCCTTCCTGCCCCTGCAGAGCGAGTTGTTTCCCGACATCGACGACGGCGGGCGGGTGTTCTACAACCAGGCCGTGATGTCCAAGCTGGGTATTCCCCAGATTACCGCCGTCATGGGCCTGTGCACCGCCGGGGCTGCCTACATCCCGGCCATGTCCGATCACGTGGTGCACGTCAAGGGTACGGGCGCCATTTTCCTGGGTGGACCGCCGCTGGTGCGGGCCGCCACCGGCGAGGAGGTCAGCGCCGAGCAACTGGGCGGGGCCGACCTGCACTGCTCGGAGTCCGGAGTCTCCGACTACCTGGCCGCCGACGACCGCGAGGCCCTGGCCCTGGTGCGCGACATCGTCGCCCTGCTGCCCCCCGCCCGCAAGGACTGGCCGCCGCGGCGGCCCGTGGAAGAGCCGCTCTACCCGGCGGAGGAGATCTACGGCATCGTTCCCCGCTCCCTGGCCACGCCCTACGACGTGCGCGAAGTCATCGCCCGCCTGGTCGACGGCAGTCGCTTCCACGAATTCAAGAACCGCTACGGGCCCACCCTGGTTTGCGGCTGGGCCTATCTGCACGGCATGCAGGTGGGTATCCTGGCCAACAACGGCGTGCTCTTTTCCGAGAGCGCGCTCAAGGCCACCCAGTTCATACAGCTCTGTGATCGTGACGGGGTGCCCCTGTTGTTCCTGCAGAACATCGCCGGCTATATAATCGGCAGCGAGTACGAGCGCCGGGGCATCACCAAGGATGGCCACAAGATGGTCTGCGCCGTGGCCACCGCCACTGTTCCCAAGTTCACGGTGATCATCGGGCAGTCCTTCGGCGCCGGCAACTACGGCATGTGCGGCCGGGCCTATTCGCCGCGCTTCCTGTGGATGTGGCCCAACGCCCGCATCGGGGTGATGGGTCCCGAGCAGGCGGCCAGCGTGCTCATCTCGGTGAAGAACGAGCAGCTGGCCCGGGCCGGACAACCCTCCCTGGCGGAGGCCGACCGCGAGGCCATCAGGCAGCCCATCCTCCAGGCCGGCGAACAGCAGGGCAGTGCCTACTATTCGACGGCCAATCTCTGGGACGACGGTATCATCGATCCCGCGCAGACCCGGGACGTGCTGGGGCTGTCGTTGTCGGCCGCCCTGTGTGCTCCCCGGCGCTCGGGCAGCTGGGGCTACGGCTTGTTCCGCATGTGAGGAAGACCATGTTTTCCAGGATCCTGGTGGCCAACCGCGGCGAGATCGCGGTGAGAATCTTCCGCACCTGTCGAGAACTGGGCATCGCCACCGTGGCCGTGTACTCCCCGGCCGACCGGGATGCCCTCCACGTCCAGCAGGCTGACCAGGCTCTGGCCCTGGCGGGATCGGCCCCGGAAGACGGCTACCTGGACGTGGAGCAGATCGTCGTCGCGGCACGGGACAGCGGTGCCCAGGCCATACACCCGGGCTACGGCTTCCTGGCGGAAAGCGCCCGCCTGGCCGGCGCCTGCCGGCAGGCCGGGCTGGTTTTCATCGGTCCACCGGCCCGGGTGCTGGAATTGGCCGGCGACAAGCTGGCGGCCCGCCGCCTGGCTCGAGAAGCCGGCGTGCCTCCCACGGCGGGAACCGATCAGCCGCTGGCCGACCTGGCCGCCCTGCGCCGGCAGGCCTCGCGGCTGGGCTACCCGCTGCTCGTCAAGGCCGCGGCCGGCGGCGGCGGCAAGGGCATGCGCCGGGTGGACGAAGAGCGGCAACTTGAACAGGCGCTGCAAATGGCCGCCGGCGAGGCCCGCGCCGCCTTCGGCGACGAGCGGCTGTTTCTGGAACGCTACCGCCAGCGGGTGCACCACGTCGAGGTGCAGATCCTCGCTGATGACTCGGGCCGATTGGTTCACCTGTTCGAGCGCGAGTGTTCCATTCAGCGCCGTCACCAGAAGATCATCGAGGAGGCGCCGGCACCGCTGCTGGACGATGATCTGCGCCAGCAGCTGTGCTCGGATGCCCTGGCGGTGGCCCGGGCCGCCGGATACCGCAATGCCGGCACGGTGGAATTCCTGGTGGACGAGGAGGGCAACTATAGTTTCATGGAGATCAACGCCCGCCTGCAGGTGGAACACCCGGTGACGGAGTTGCTGACCGGCATCGATCTCGTCGAGCAGCAGATTCGCCTGGCCGCGGGCGAACCGTTGTCACTGGCCCAGGAAGACATCGGCCGGCGGGGGCACGCCCTGGAATGCCGCATCTATGCCGAGGATCCCACCCGCGACTTCCTGCCCAGCCCGGGAACCATCAGCGTCTGCGAGGCCCCGGCCGGGCCCGGGATACGCTTTGACAGCGGCGTCGGTGCCGGCAGCGTGGTGCCGGTCGACTACGATCCCATCCTGGCCAAGCTGATTGTCCATGCCGGCGACCGGCCCCGGGCGGCGGCGCGACTGGCCCGGGCCCTGGACGAGACCTGCATCCTGGGGGTGAGCACCCCCCTGGAGCTGCTGGGCGACATCGTGCGCTCGCCGCAGTTCCTCGACGGAGACACCACCACCGACTTTCTGGAACGTCACTTCGCCGACTGGCGGCCATCGCCCCGGCGCCTGCAGGTCGCCCTGCTGGGCTGGCTGGCCGAACGCCTGGCGGGAGGAGAGACACCGCTCCCGCCGGGGGGAGACGCCGGTAGCGGCGGAGCCGGTGACGATCCCTGGCGGCGCCTGCGCCGGTTCCGGATGGGAGGAAGGTCATGAGGGACGTGCCCCGGGTGGTCCTGGCCGACGGCGGTGAACACCGGCTCGAGGTGCTCGATTACCGTCCCGCCGGCGCCGACCGGCCGGCCGGCATCAGGGCTCGCATCGACGGCCGACAGTTGCTGGCGGAAGCGCGGGCCCTGGGCGAGGGACGCTGGTTGCTGTCGGTGGAGGGCAGGACGGTCCTGGTCCGGGTGGCGGCCTGCGGGCATGATTGCTGGGTGGGCCAGGGGGGCAGCGCGGTGCTGATCAGACCCCAGGCGGCGCGGCCTGCATCAGCGCCGCCGGGGGAGGTCACTCCCTCCATGCCGGCGGTCGTCGTCAAGGTACTGGTAGGCGAGGGCCAGCGGGTACAGCGGGGGCAGGCCCTGGTGGTGATAACCGCCATGAAGATGGAGACCACCCTGGTGTCGCCCCGGGACGGAGTAGTGGCGGCCGTCAAGGTGGCCGCCGGTGACAAGGTGGTTGCCGGCCAGGTGCTCTGCGAGGTGGTGGCCGAGGAGGAAGCCGATGAGCTGTGAAGAGAATAACTTGCTGGTGAGCCGGCAGGGAGCGGTGGCCACGCTGACGCTCAACCGCCTCGAGCGGCGCAACGCCCTGGATGCCGCACTGACCCGCGCCTTGTTGCAGGCGCTCGAGCAGGTAGACCAGGATGCTGGCGTGCGCCTGGTGGTGTTGACCGGCGCCGGCGACCGGGCCTTCTGCGCGGGCGGAGACCTGGCCGCGGACCTGGCTGCCGGGCAGGACGTCCGGGCCACCCTGGCGCTGTATGCCGACCTGCTGCAGCGCATGCACACCCTGGGCACCCCCCTGTTGGCCCGGGTGGCCGGCTACTGCCTGGGCGGGGGGTTGGGGCTGGCGCTGGCCTGTGACCTGGTGCTGGCCAGCGAGGATGCCGTCTTCGGCACCCCCGAGGTGCGGGCGGGGATGTTTCCCATGATCATCGCCCCGCTGCTGGTGGCTCACCTCGGTCCCAAGCGGGCCCGGGAGATGATCTTCTGCGCCCGCCGCATCGACGCCGGCGAGGCCCGCGAGCTGGGACTGGTCAACCGGGTGGCGGCGGCCGGGCGGCTGGACGAACTGGTGGCGGAGGTCAGCGCCGACATCCTGGCCGGTTCACCCACGGCCCTGTCCATCGGTCGCCGGGCCCTGGCTCGCAGCGCTCATCTGGGCGGTCGCCAGGACGCCGAGGAACTGATCAACGAGTTGCTCGAGGTCCTGGCCAGCGAGGACGCCCGGGAGGGCATCCAGGCCTTCCTGCAGAAACGCCGGCCACAGTGGAAGGGGAGGTGAACGTCCATGAACCTGCTGCCACAACCTGCCCATCGCGATCCCGGGCGCTCCTGCATCGTCACCTGTGCCCTGAGCGGGGTGGTGGCCGACCGCCGGCAATGCCCGGCCATTCCCTACACCCCGGAGGAGTATGCCGCCGAGGCACGGCGGGCCTACCAGGCCGGGGCCGCGGTGGTGCACATCCATGCCCGCCGTCCCGACGACGGCTCGCCCAGCTACCGGGTGGAGCACTACCGCGACATCCGTGACGCCATCACTGCCGCCTGTCCGGTCATCATCAATTTCTCCACCGGCGCCGTGGGCATCAGCACCGAGGAGAAGATCGCCCCGGTACGCCAGCTGCGGCCGGCCCTGGCGGCGCTCAACATGGGCTCGATGAACTATGCCAAGTATCACCCGGGTCGAAAGGAGTTCGTCTTCGAGTTCGTCTTCGCCAATCCCTTCAGCGAGATCATGGAGCTGATCAAGGTCATGAACGAGGTCGGTACCAGGCCGGAGCTGGAATGCTTCGATGCCGGCCATGTAGCCAATTCCTACCCATTGATCGACATGGGCCTGCTGCGGCCGCCCTACCAGTACTCGCTGATCCTGGGTGTCAACGGTGGTATCGCTCCCACCATCGATTCCCTGTTGCACCTGGCCGGGCTGGTGCCGCCGGCCGGCGAGTGGGAGGTGATCGGCATATCCCGGGAACAGTGGCGGCTGGTGGCCGGAGCCATCGCCATGGGCGGCAACGTACGGGTGGGTCTGGAAGACAACTTCTACCTGCAGCCCGGTCAGATGGCCCGTTCCAACGGTGAGCTGGTGGAAAAGGCGGTACGCATGATCCACGACCAGGGACGACAGCCGGCCACCGTCGAGGAATGCCGCCAGCGGCTGGAACTGGAAAACCGTTGACAACAAGTCCCAGCTGTTGTTTTTCTCGGGGGTGCACCCTCTAGTTGTAAATACCTCACAACCAATTGCGGATCGCCGGTCCGGTTTCCTTGACTGCCAGCTCACGACGGTGCGGGTAGCGGATTACCAGCGGGCCGGTACATCCAGGGAGGTCGTCGAGTAGTGGCCAGGAAACAGACCAAGTTCATTTTCGTGACCGGCGGCGTGGTCTCCGGGCTGGGCAAGGGCGTGGCCGCCGCTTCGATCGGTGCCCTGATGGAGAACCGTGGCCTGAAGATCTCCATGATGAAGCTCGATCCCTACATCAACGTCGATCCCGGCACCATGAATCCCTACCAGCACGGCGAGGTGTTCGTCACCGACGACGGAGCCGAGACCGACCTCGACCTGGGACACTATGAACGTTTCACCGGCGAGCCCGTCTCCGCCAAGAACAACGCCACCACAGGCCAGGTTTACGATACCGTGTTGACCAAGGAACGCCGCGGTGACTACCTGGGCAAGACGGTGCAGGTCATTCCCCATGTCACCGACGAGATCAAGCGTCGTATCCACCTGGCTGCCGAGGGTGTCGATGTCTGCATCGTGGAAGTGGGTGGCACGGTGGGCGACATCGAGGGCCTGCCCCACCTGGAGGCCATCCGCCAGATGCGCGCCGACGTGGGTGCGGACCACACCCTGTACATTCACCTCACCCTGGTGCCGCTGATCAAGGCCGTCGGGGAGATGAAGACCAAACCCACCCAGCACAGCGTCAAGGCCCTGCGCGAGATCGGCATCCAGCCGGACATCATCCTCTGTCGTTGCGAGCAACCCCTGGAGAAGGAGCTGAAGGACAAGATCGCCCTGTTCTGCTCCACCAGCCCGGCCACCGTCTTCGACTGCCCGGACGTGGAGACCATCTACGCCGTACCCCTGCAGCTCAAGGAACAGGGGCTGGACGACAAGATCGCCGAGATGCTCAACATCTGGTCACGGGCCCCGGCCATGGAGCGCTGGCAACGGGTGGTGGATACCATCGCCAGGGGCGAAACGGTGGCCCGCATCGGGGTGGTGGGCAAGTACGTGCACCTGGTCGATTCCTACAAGAGCTTGCACGAGGCTCTGCTGCACGGCGGCCTGGCCAACGGCGGTTGCGTGGAGCTGCAATACATCGACGCCGAGCAACTGCAGGAAGGACAGGAACAGGCCTTTGCCGGGGTGGACGGCGTCCTCGTCCCCGGGGGCTTCGGCGAACG
>QMME01000133.1 GCA_003647095.1 Deltaproteobacteria bacterium | reverse complement strand
GGTTCAAATCCTGTCTTCCCGATCGACGGCGGGTCGTGCCCCCGCGGGCACGGCCCGTTTTTTTCACTCGATGTTCAGCAGCCGCCCCCGCGTCTCCCACCAGCGCCGCCATTGCCGGGCGGCCTTCTCGCGCTCGGCCTTGTTGGCGTCGTAGAAGTAGCCGAAGTACTCGCCGGTGAGCCGGTTCAACTCCTGGGCGGAGGAGAAGCGGATGTCGCGGTTGCGCGAGAGCAGCCCCTCGATCAACCATTCCACCCGGCGGCGTCCCTGGTTGGCCTTCCACCACTTGAGCCACTTCTTGCCGCTGGTGCCGAAGTCCTGCTTGGTGATGAAGCACAGCGCCTCGCGCGCGGCCCGGCTGACCATGCGCTCGCTGGACTTGACCTTGGCGGCCAGCGCGGGCACGGCCTCGCGGTCTCTGAAGTTGCCCAGCAAGGCGGCGGCCACCGCCTGGCGATCGGGATCGATGTCGTCCAGCTGGGCGCGCAGCCGCTCCAGCAGCCGTTGAAACTCGGGGCTGCGCCGGTAGTGCAACAGGGCATCCACGGCAGCCAGGCGCACGAAGGTCTCCCGGTCGGTGAGCCGACCGGCGATGGCGGGAACCTGCTCGGGTACCTGGAGCTGCTCGAGCAGGCGCACGGCATAGTAGCGCGCCACCGGGTCCTCGTCGTCCAGCCGCTCGGCGACGGCGGGGGCGGCCGGCGGGCCCATGTCCAGCAGGCAGCCGATGAGCGGGCCGTGTTCGCGCAGGGGAGGAATGCTGTCGTAGGAGCCGCGCACGTCGAAATCGAGCGGGCCGGGAAAGCGCCGCATGACCGCCGGCAGGGCCTCGAGGCCCAGGGTGGCCAGGGCGTCGGCGGCCAGGGAGGCACGTTCCCGGTCGGGGCCGACCAGCTGCCGGCACAGGGTTTCGGCATCGGGCAGGCTGGGCGGCGCCGGGCGCGCCGGGGCGACCGGCCCGGCCGCAGCCGGCGCCGGTTCCGGCCACGGCTCCGGCTCCGGCTCCACCTGCACCGGTCGTTCCGGCTGCGGCTGCAGCGTCTCCGGCTCCGGCTCCACCTGTACCGGCCGTTCCGGCTGCGGCTCCGGTTCCGCCTGCGCTTCCTGCGGGGGCATCTCCACCTCCACCACCGGCGGCGGCTCGAGGGTCTCGGGATGCCGGTCGATGAAGCTTTCGTCGACCACCACCGGTTCCTCCAGGACCGGTTCTCCCGCTTCCCGCGGCGTGGGCAGGGGAAAGTCGTCGAGGGAGGCACCGTCTCCGGGGACCGGGCCCCGCTCCGCGCCTTCCCCCACCGGAACCTCTCCGCCCCCGAGGCTGCTGATGGCCGCCTGCTCGGCCAGGCGGCGGGATTTCTCCCGGGCCTGGCGCTCGCGTTCCAGGTGCACGGCGTGCTTGAGACGCAGGATGAGCTGCTCGAAGGCCGTTCCCAGGCGGCTGGCAAAAACCAGCAGGGGCGACAGCTGGGCCGAGCGCACCGTCTGCCGGCCGCTGTCGCCGTAGAGCAGCGCCACCACCCGGCCGCGCACGGTCAGCGGCACCACGAAGGCATTGACCGGCCGATCCCTGCCGATGGCCAGGTAGAACTCGTTGTTGCCCAGCGACTCGGAGACGTCACCCAGGTAGGGGGCATGGGTGTTCAGCACGGTGGTCAATATCGAGGCGGCCCCCCGGGGTACCCGGGCTTTCTTGATGTGCTCGGCATCGCCGCCGCCCACGGCGTCCCAGCCCAGGATGTCGTCCTCGCCCACCACGAACAGGGCCACGAAGGAGGCGAACTGGCGGGCGAAGCGCAGGATGTAGTCGACCAGTTCGTCGCGGCTCTCGGCCCGCATGATGGCCTGGCTGGCCTGGTTGAGGGTGAAGCGTCCCCGGCGGGCCTGGCGGCGGCGGTTGCGCTCCAGCTGCTCCACCTGCTCCAGGCGGCCGAGCACCTGCTGCATGCGCTGCCGGTCCACCGGGGGCGGGCGCTCGGCAACACCGGGGCCGGGCAGGTGCACCTGTTGCTCCGCCGCCTGCCCGCCGCTGCCGGGAAAGGGCCCCAGGCGGCCGGCCAGGCGCAGGAAGCGCGGTTCCAGCTCCTTTTCGTACCACTCGTGCATCAGCACCTGCAGCCGGGCCTGGCAGACGATGTGGGTCTTGATCTCCAGGCTGAGCAGGAACGACAGCTCCTCCACGATGAGCGGGTGCAGGCGCTCGCAGGCCAGCACGTGCAGCACGCGCCCGGCCATGTATACCGGCAAGGCCTGGTACTTGCGCACCAGGCGCAGGGGGAACAGGTTGACCACGCGCGGATCGCGGCGCTGCAGCAGCTCGGCGTCGGCGGCCGGCAGCTTGTGCAGCGCGGCCAGGGCCTCCGTCAGCCGGGCCTCGTCCACCAGGCCCAGCTCCAGCACGTTGGTGTCCAGCGCCCCGCCGAACACCACCTGGCGTTGCAACACGTCGTCCATGCGCCCCGGCGGCACCAGCCCCCGTTCCACCAGTTCCCTGGCCAGCAGCAGGCTCACCGCGCTGCCCCCTCGTCGGCACCGGCGGCCCGCTGCGTGGCGCGCAGGTCGACCACCAGGGTTCTGGCCAGGTGGTCGTGCCAGCCGCGGCGCTGCCGGTCGAAGCCGCTCCAGAGCAGGCCGGCCAGGCCGGGCAGGCCGGCCAGGACGATACCGCCCAGGCGCAGCAGGGCCAGCCCCCAGCCGGGCGAGCGGCCGTCCGGGCCCACCACCTTGAGCCCCAGCAGCATCTTGCCGGCCGTCTGTCCCCCGTAGACGGCGAACACCGCCTGGTAGGCGAGCAGGAACAACACCAGGATGCCCAGCAGCAGCAGCAGCAACGACAGCTTGCCGGCGAAGAAGGTCAGGGCCGCCACCGGGCCGCCGGACAGCAACAGCGACGACACCGCCAGCGCCCCCATGGTGACGGCGACCACCAGCAGCAGGTCGATCACGGTGGCGGCCAGGCGTTTCCAGAACCCGGCCACCAGCACCGCTCCCGCCGCCAGCGGTGTGGCCGGGGCCGGCGCCCGTGCTCCGGCGTCCGCCGGGGCGGAGGCTTCCGCCTGCACCGCCGGCTCCGGCTGCGGCTGCGTCGTCTCCGCCGGCGCTTCCACCGGCGCTTCCACCGGCGCTTCCACCGGTGCTTCTGCCGGTGCTTCTGCCTGCGCTTCTGCCGGCGCTTCTGCCGGCGCCGGTTCCTCCGCGGCCGCTTCCATCTGCGTCGGTTCCGTCGGCGCCTGCTCCTCCGGCGCCGCCTCCATCTGCGTCGGTTCCGGCCGCTCCGCGACGGGCGCCTCTTGCCCGGCGGGCGGCGGCCAGGAGGCCGCTTCCCGGGCCGGCGCCGGGGACCGGGCCGGGCTTTCCCGGCCCTCCCGCTCCGCCTGGCGCCTGAGCATGCCGGCCTTCTTGCGGTACTTGGCCGCGCGCTCGTCCAGCCCCTGCTGCTCGCTGAGCCGGGCCATGTAGGAGTACAACGACGCCAGGGCCCGGGCGGGGATGTTCTCGTACTGGTCTATCAGCAGCGCCTGGCAGGCCAGGAAGGCTCCCCGGGCGTCTCCCGCGGCCTCCTTCTGCTGGGCCAGGGCCAGGCACTCGGCGACCATGTCGGTGCCGGAGGAGACGGGGTTGCCGGCGGCGGCGGCCGCGGCCGGCTGTCCGGCGGCTCCCTCGCTGGGAGTGGGCATGTCGGTGATGGGTTCGGGCGGTTCCGTGACCGGGGCCGGGCCGGCAGGGGCGCCTGCCGTCCCCTCCAGGGGCCGTTGACACTTGCGGCAGACCCGGGCGCCCGGGTCGTTGGGAAAGGCACAATGCGGGCAGATCATTTCATTAAACCCCGGATCACGATTATCCGAGCACCGGGCCCGTGTCAACCCATACAGGCCAGTGCCGCCGCCACCACCGCGGCCGTCTCCGCCCGCAACACCGGCAGGGGCAGGCCGGCCTCCAGGAAACCCGCGCCGCGGGCCTGCTCGATCTCGTCGTCCTGGAACCCTCCCTCGGGCCCCAGCAGCAGCAGGCACTCGCGTCCCGGCTCCCGGGCCAGCAACTCCGGCAGGGTGTGTTCCGCACCGGGCTGGAGGATGAGCGCCAGGCTCCGGCCCGCCTGCTCGAGCATCCCGGCGAAGTCGCGCAGCTCGCCCACCTCGGGCAGCCGGCTGCGGCCCGACTGCCGGGCCGCCTCGCGCACGATGGCCTGCCAGCGCCGGCGCCGCTGTCGCCAGCGCTCGGCCGGCGGCCGCGCCACCGAGCGCCGCGCCAGGAACGGCTCCAGCGTGCTCACTCCCACCTCGGTGGCCATGCGCACCACCAGCTCGGGCTTGCGTCCCTTGCTCAGGGCCAGGCCCAGGCGCACCCGGCGCCGGCGCTCCCCCTGCTGCCGGGCCGGGCCCAGGCGCAGGAACCAGCCCTGCCCGTCGCGTTCCAGCTCGGCGCGGCAGGCGCGCCCCTCGCCGTCGAAGACCTCCACCTCCCCTCCCGCCTCCAGGCGCAGTACCTGCACCAGCTTGTGACGGGCCTGTCCCCGCAGGGGCACCCGCCCGGCCCACTCGGCGGCGGGAAGGAACAGGCGGGGCCGGCTCATGCCGTCTTTCCTCCCGGACGCTGCAGCGACAGCAGCACCCATTCGCCCTGCCGGCGCCGCCCGAGCAGGCGCAACCCCTGCCGCCGGTAGGCGGCGGCGACGCCGTCGGCCTCCTCTTCCAGGATGCCCGACAGCAGCAGCCGGGCTCCCGGCAGCAGGCGGTTCGCCAGCAGCCCCGCGGCAGCGATGAGCTCGCCGGAGAGAATGTTGGCCGCCACCAGCTCGAACCCGCCCCGGGCGGCATCCAGGCCGCCGTAGACGACGTCGAGGTGCTGGTCGAGGCCGTTGCGGCGGGCGTTCCTGCGGGTCTCGCGGCAGGCGACCTCGTCGATGTCCAGGGCCAGCACCCGGCGGCAGCCGGCCCGGGCGGCGGCCAGGGCCAGGATGCCCGAGCCGCAGCCGGCATCCAGGAAGCTGTCCACCGGCAGCAGCCGATCCATCTCTTCCAGGCACAGGCGGGTGGTGGCATGCAGGCCGGTGCCGAAGGCCTGGCCGGGATCGATGCGCACCGGCCAGCGGCTGCCGGGAGGCGGCCGCAGCCAGCCGGGATGGATGTGGAAACGACCGATGGTGACGGGCACGAAGTAGCGGCGCCAGCCCTCGGCCCAGTCATCGTCCTCGACCGGCTCGGGGCCGCAGAGCTGGTATTCCAGCCCGGGCAGGAAATCGCCCGCCTGGCGCAACGACCGCTCCAGCTCGTCGGCCAGGCCCGGTGGCAGGCCCCGCCCGGGAAAGTGGGCCCGCACCTCCACCCAGCCCTCGGGCAGGTCCGCCGGGGGAAGCGGATGCTGGCCGTCGAGCAGTTCCACTCCCCCGGCCCCGGCGGTGATGAGGAGGTCGGCCACCAGCTCGGCCAGCGGCCCGGCCACCCGCACCCCGATGCGGGTCCACTGGCGATTGTCCGCGGCTCCGTTCATGGCAAGTTCGATCCCGGCCGACCCTCTCCGGCCGGCGGGCGCACCACCACCTCCACCGCCGCCTGCAGGCGCAGGTAACGCCGGGCGGCGCGGCGAACCTGCTCCGGGGTCACGGCCATGATGCGCTCCGGGTAGTCGCGCCACTGCTGGCCGGTGCCGTACAGCTCGCCGAAGAGCATTTCCAGGGCCCGGGTGGAGGTTCGTTGCCGCGCCACCAGCTGGCTGCCAGCCAGGTAGCGCTTGGCCCGCTCGACTTCCCCGGCGCTGGCGCCGGCGCCGGCGATCTCCCGCAGCTGCCGGCGCAGGGCGTCCCGGGCCTCTTCCAGGCGCCGGGGGTCGGTGGCCAGGTAGAAGGCCAGGTAGCCGGGCTCCACCCCTTCCAGGGAAAACCCCGACAGGGCGTAGGCCAGCGACAGCCGGTCGCGCAGCTCGAGAAACAGGCGCCCGCTCTGCCCGGTGAGCACGGCCATGAGCACGTCCAGGGCGTAGCGATCGCTGGCGCCCAGGCGGGTGCCCAGGAAGCCCAGCACCAGGTGGGCCTGCTGGCGATCGCGGTAGCGCACCAGCCGGCGCTCCCGGGTGGGGGCCGGCTCCAGGGGCAGGCGCGGGGGCCGGAAGTCGTCGCGCCGCTTGACCCGGCACCAGCGGCCCACCAGCTCCTGCACGCGCCCGGCATCCACGTCGCCGGACACCGCCACCACCAGCCGGCGCGGGTGGAAGAAGCGCTTCCAGTAGGCCGCCAGGCGTTCGTGGTCGAGCCCCAGCAGGCTCTGCCGGGTACCCAGCGGCGAGAGCCGGTAGGGGTGGCGCCGGTAGAGGGTGGCGGCGAACAGGTCGAAGGCCAGGCCGGCCAGGTCGTCCTGGCGGGCGCGGATCTGCTCCAGCACCAGCTTGCGCTCGCGCTTGACCTGGTCGGCGGGAAAGCTGGGTTCCACCAGGCACTGGCAGGTCAGCTGCAGGGCCCGTTCGAAGTGGCGGGCGGGGAAGTCGGCCCGCAGGCCGATGCTGTTGCGCCCGGAAAATCCCTCCAGGGTGCCGGCCAGGCGATCCACCTCGCTGGCCAGTTCCGCGGCGCCCAGCCGCCGCGTGCCCCGGGTTAACAGGGCGGCAATCAGGTTGTGAATGCCGTTGTTGCGCTCGTTTTCCAGGCGCACCCCTCCCAGCAGGGCGGCGCGGATGGCCACCAGGCCGCTGTCGGGGACGCGCTCCACCAGCACCAGCGGCCCCTGGCGCAGGCGCCGACGCACCAGCCGCAGCGGCGGCGCCTCCGGCTCCTGCTGCCGGCCCGCGGCCAGGGCGCGGCGCAGCCTGTCGTCGGCGATCCTGCTCCCGGCCGGCAGCACCAGCACGGCGCTGAGTTTCTCCGGCACCAGGTAGGTGCGGGCCAGCCGCTCGATAGCGGCCGGGTTGGTGGCCAGCAGGCGCTGCAGGTACTTGTCGCCCCAGGTGGGATCGCCGCTGACGGTCTGGAAGGCACCCAGGCGCCGGGCCTCGCCCTCGACCGTCTCCAGCTGGTAGAGGCTTTCGCCCTCGAGCAGCGACTGCACCTTGAGCAACTCCGCGGCGCTCACCCGCTGCCGGCGCAGCCGGTATATTTCCGCGGCCAGCGCCTGCAGGGCCTGCTCCAGCCTGGCGGCCGGGCAGGTGCCGCCCACCACCAGCAGGCCGGGATCGAGCGGGTTGTAGGCGTAGGCATAGACGTCGTTGACGAGGTTGCGGCCGCGCTTGAGGCGGCTGACCAGGCGCGAGCTCTCGCCCTGTCCCAACAGGGCCGCCAGCAGGTCGAGGCCGGGGGTGTCGGCGTGGGTGGCCCCGGGAACCGGCCACCCCAGCTGGAAGTGGGCTTCCTGGACGTCCTGGCGCTTGACCAGCAGGCGCGGCTTTCTCTGCCGCGGTTCGGGCGGCCGGGTACGGGCCGGGGCCCGGCCGGCCCGGACGCCCGGGAAGAACAGCCGGCGTACCCGGGCCAGTACCTTTTCCTCCGCCACGTCTCCCACCACCACCAGGGTGATGGCCTCCGGGCGGTAGTGGCGCCGGTAGAAATCCACCAGCCGCCGGCGCTCCAGGCGCTTCAGGGAGGCGGCGCTGCCCAGTATGGCGCGCCGGTAGGGATGGCTGCGGAAGGCGGTGGCGAACAGCAGGTCTCCGGCCCAGGAGGCCGGCTGGTCGCGGTTGCGGCGGATCTCTTCCAGCACCACCTGCCGTTCCCGCTCGAGTTCCCCGGCATCGATGGCCGAGTTGGCCAGGGCGTCGGCCAGCACCTCCAGGCCGGTGTCCAGCCGCTCGGCGGGCAGCACCAGGTGGTAGACGGTATGATCGAACGACGTCCAGGCATTGATATCGCCGCCGGCGCCTTCCACCTCGGCCGCCAGCTGGCCCACGGCGCGTTGCCCGGTTCCCTTGAACAGCATGTGCTCGAGCAGGTGCGCCGCCCCCCACTCGTCGGGGCGTTCGTCGGCCGAGCCCACGTCCACCCAGGCCTGCACGGCCACCAGCCGGGAACCGGGACGGGGCCTGAGCAGCACCGTCAGGCCGTTGGGCAGCCGGGCCCGGGATACCGGGCCGAATCTTTCCAGTTGCACGGGTCTTTCCTCCACGGTGGCGGCCGGGGCCGCAGCGGGCGCCGCCGCCGGCCGCGCGCCGGCGGGTGGCGATTCCTGCCGCAGCGGCGTGCGCGTGCCGCGCGTGCCGGGACAGGCACACAGCAGCAGGGCGGCCACCCCGGCCGCCGCGACGACGGTTGTTTTACGCCGGCCCTTCAAGACGCGGCGAGGATGCCACAACAACCCCGGGCCAGTCAAAGCCCGAAACCCCCCGGGCCTGTCCCCGGGGGTGCAACGCTGCTTGTCCTTGCAGAACAAGGCGTTATACCAGAAACCCGGCCGGGCCTGTCCCCGGGGGTTTTAGATATGTTTTCCTTGTAAAACGGGAGGTTGTGCGAAAAACCCGGCCGGGCCTGTCCCCCCGTGTCCCCCCGGGACGGAGCCCTGGATTGAATTTGGTTGACATTGAGTGTTATATAACATAAATACGTAATACGTATGCTGACGGCAGCAACAGCCAAACAATGAGGAATCGATGGCACCCAGTGATCCGAGAAAGGAAATACGCCGGAAGGTGGCAGAGGGAGACATGACCTGGCTGCTTGGTAAGGCAGGAGAATTACACGGCCACTTCTGCCCCTTCGTAGCCCTGGGGGTAAAGGCGGCGGTGCTGGCCCACGAACGACTCGGCTCCTCAACGGAAGGAATCGACGAAGATCTGCTGGCCATTGTCGAGGTCAACAACTGCTTCAGCGATGGAGTCCAACTGGTAACGGGATGCACCTTTGGAAACAATGCCCTGATCTACAGGGATCTCGGCAAGAACGCGCTCACCCTGGCGAGGCGTGACGGCCGGGGCGTGCGGGTGTCCATCCGGCCAGACTATCCCCGGAGCATGTCCGCGAGCATACCCGGCTCGGAGAGCCTGTTCGAGAGATTCATCGTCCGCAGAGAGAAGGGAACGCCGCAGGAGATGGAGCATTTCAAGGAAGTCTGGGAAGAGCTGTCGTTTCTGCAGATCGAGGCGCCAGCGGAGAAGCAGTTCCACATCGAGGACGTCCAGGTCAGCCTGCCCGAGCGGTCGCCGATTCTGCCCTCCGTCATCTGCAGCCGTTGCGGAGAATCAGTCATGGAGTCCCACGCGCGGCTACAGGAAGGAAAGCCCGTCTGCCTCGATTGCCTGGGAGAGAGCTACTTCCTCCTGCAAGGCCGGGGAATAGCCGTCGCCGGCATGACCGCCTCTCCTCACTGAGCGGGAACCAGGAGCCCAGCAATGAACTCACTGCACCGGACCATGGCAGTGGTGCTGCCCACCTTGCTGCTGCTGATCCTTCCCGGCAGTGCACACGCCGAACAACCAGTGGCCAGGGAGCCAGACCCGCAGGCCGGCCGCGACAACCAGCAAGGTCAGGTGGACGTGAACGAGATTGTCATCAAGGCCAAG
>QMME01000132.1 GCA_003647095.1 Deltaproteobacteria bacterium | reverse complement strand
TCGACTGGGAGTAGCCAGGCGCCCGGGCTTTTCGCCGGGGGGATATCCGGCGACCGGTAGTTGAACAATCCGCCCGTTTCAGGGAGAATGCGGACGGATAAGCCTCTACCGGGAGCCGCCATGGAAACTTACAGGTCCGTATCGTTTTTATCGCTCGCCCTGCTCGGATTGTTCGCCGCCGGCTGCTCCGGCGGCTCGGGCAACTGTCCCGACTGCGGCGACGACGTCGACTGCACCCGCGACGTGTGCGACCAGGCCACGGGACTGTGCCTGCACGTTCCCGACGACGACTTGTGCCCGGCCGACCAGATCTGCGACCCGGCCGGCGGCTGCCGGCCCGCGGCCAGTTGCAGCGACGATGGCGACTGTGACGACGGCAATCCCTGCACCGACGACTTCTGCCGCCAGGGAAGCTGCCGGCGCGAGTTCAACAGTGCTCCCTGCGACGACGGCGACCCTTGCACCAGCGGCGACAGCTGCGCGGCGGGAAGCTGCCAGCCGGGGCAGAACATCTGCCAGTGCCAGGAGGATGCCGACTGCGCGCCCCTCGAGGACGGTGATGCCTGCAACGGCACCTTGAAGTGTGCAGACGGCCAGTGCCAGGTGGATCCCGCCACCGTGGTCAACTGCGATACCTCGGACGACAGCGCCTGCCGCAAGAACACCTGCCAGCCGCAGAGCGGCCAGTGCCTGATGCAGGATGTCAGCGACGGCACCGGCTGCGACGACGGCGATCCCTGCACCCAGGGCGACTCCTGCCAGGCCGGCCAGTGCAGCGGCACCGCGCGCGACTGCGACGACGGCAACCCCTGCACCGACGACAGCTGCAACCCCGACGACGGCGGTTGCCTGCACCCGCCCAACAGCGCCGCCTGCGACGACGGCAACGCCTGCACCAGCGGCGACACCTGCAGCGCCGGCCAGTGCCGGGGCCGGGAGTCCTGCTGCGACGACAACCTCGACAACGACGGCGACGGCCCCAGCGACTGCCAGGATCCCGATTGCGCCGGTGATCCCGCCTGCGGCCAGTGCCAACCGGTCGAGGTCCCGGAGGAGCCGGAGTTCGATCCCCTGCCCGGGGAATCTCCCCCGGGCCGCTGCGAATCCACCAGCCGCGACGGCTTCTCCGACGAGTATCTCTACGACAACCAGGATTACGTGAAGGTAGGCATCCGCCGCGACTGGGGAGGCACCATCATCTACTACGGCCTGGCCGGCGGCACCGGTCCGGGCATGAACGGCTCCAACGTCATCGACGCCAACGACACCGGCCGCGAGGTGCAGGTGGCCTTCTACGACCCGGACCGGGCCATGCAGAACTGCGCCTGGGACGCCGGCTGCCGCAGCCGCGCCAGCGACTGTCCCAATTCCATCACCTTCCTGGGCTGGAACCCGGTACAGGGCGGCAACCGCTGCAACCGCGGCTCGGGCGTCGACAGTGTCACCTGCTCCGACGGCATGCTCAGCGCCACGGTGACCCCGCTGTTCTGGAATCCCACCTGGGACCGGCGGGACTGCTTCAGCGACGTCTGCTCCGATCCCAACCAGCGCGATCGCCGCTCCGCCGTGCAGGTGGTGCAGAGCGTCAAGTTCATCAGGCGTCACGTGCTGCAACTCGACTACACCGTCACCAATCCCACCGATACCGGCCATGCCGCCACCGGCCAGGAGATGCCCACCGTCTACACCGCCAACGGCCAGGCCGGCCCCGACCTGTGGCGGATGTTCACCTCTGACGGGCGGGAGATCCTCATCGACACCCAGGGCAACGACCAGTTCTACCACGCCGAGTTCGAAAGCCCGGGCGGCTGGGCCACCATGCAGAACGATGATCTCAGCTACGGGGTGGGTCTCTACAACGAGAACCGCAACACCTCCTTCCAGGCCTGGCAGAGCCGCTCGCTGCCCTTCAACAACTTCCGCCCCATCTTCACCTTCGCCATCCCCGCCCAGGGCTTCGTGCGCGCCCGGGCCTACCTGATCCTCGGATCGCGTGACACCGTGGCCGCCGAGGCGGCCTGGCTGGACGGCAACCTGCCGCCCTTCGGCGTGCTCGACTCCCCGGCCGCCGAGGCCCAGCTCAGCGGCGCGGTGGCGGTGTGGGGATGGGCGCTCGACAACAAGGGCGTGGCCGGGGTGGAGCTGCTGCTCGACGGCTCGGTCACGGTACCACTGCAGTACGGCACCTCCCGGCCCGACGTGTGCCTGGCCTGGCCCGGCTACCCGGGCTGCGATCACGTGGGCTTCAGCGGCACCCTGGACACCTCCGGGCTCTCCGCCTGCCAGCACCTGCTGGAACTGCGTGCCTGGGACAACGACGGCAACTCCCGCATCCTGGCCCGGCGCCGCATCTCGGTAACGCACTGAACCCTGCCTGCCAGCAACCGTTTTGGGCTTGACATCCGGCTTCGGCTCTATTATTCGACTCATTGGTCTAATATAGACCCTTGGTTCGAACAATAATCCGCAAGGAGGAACCCCCGTGAGAACCGTCAACGAAAAGCAGCGCGCGCGCATCATCAGGCGCATCCACCGGGCAGCCGAGCGTGTCTTCGCCGAGTGCGGCTTCGAGCGGGCCACCATGGAACAGGTGGCGCGCCGGGCCGGGATGGCCAAGGCCTCGCTGTACCACTACTTTCCCGGCAAGCAGGCCCTGTTCGCCGCCGTGCTCGAGCAGGCCCTGGCGGAGTTGGAGCGGCTGGCCGAGCGTCCCGCTCCCGCCGGAGGGCAGCTCGCCCAGAGCCTGGAACTGGTGTTGGACTACCTGCACCAGCAGTACCACCTGCTGGGGTTGCTGCTGCCCATGCATGCCGCCGGCCGTGGCCGCCTGCGCCAGCTGGTGGGTCCGCAACTGGCCGCACGGGTGGAGCAGGTCCACCGGCAGACCTTCGCCGGGCTGAAACAACTGGCCGGCCTGATGGAGGGCGGCGAGCACCTGCCGGGACTGGTGCAGAGCGTCATGCTGGGGCTGGGGCAGAAGATGCAACACGGTCGCGGCAGCCAGGCCCGGCAGGAACTGGCCCTGCTCGAGCGCCTGCTGGAGACGGCTATGGCCGCAGGCAACGGGGGCCGGGAGGCGGAACGAGGCAGGCAATGAACGACCGGCAGCAAAGTTCCCGCCTCACGGCGTTGCTCGTGGCCCGGCCGCGCACGGCAATCGTCCTGCTGCTGCTGGCCACCGTGGTGTTGTCCGCCGGGATCACCCGCCTGCGGGTGGATACCGATGTCACCCGCGACCTGCCGCAGCACATTCCCGCCAAGCGCCTCTACGACCGCATGCAGAAGCTGTTTCCCTCCCGGGAGATGGTGGTGGTCGGTATCGAGGACGAATCCCTGTTCACGCCCGCGGGCATCGCCCGCCTGGATCGACTCACCCGCCGCCTGGAAGCCCTGCCCGGGGTCGACAGCGTTCTTTCCCCCACCTCGGCCCGCATCATCGAGGCCACCGACGATGGCCTGCGGGTGCGTCGAGCCGCCGAGCCCCTGCCCGCCGACGCCGCCCAGGCGGAGGCCGTGAAGCACACCCTGCTCGAGCAGCCGCTGTACCGGGGCACGCTGGTCTCCGCCGACGCCCGGGCCGTACTCATCATGATCATGGTCAAGGCCGCCACCCGCGAGGCCGATGTCGCCGAGCGGGTCATCGAGCTGGCCCGGGATCCCGCGCGCAACGAGGGCTTCACCATGCACGTCACCGGCCGGGCGGCCGCCACCTACTGGGCCAAGGTGATCATGGGCCGCGACATGGGCCTGCTCACCGGCATCGCCCTGTTGGTGGTGATGCTGCTGCTGGGGCTCAGTTTTCGTTCGCCGCGCGGAGTGCTACTGCCGCTGCTGGTGGTGGTGGGTGCGGTGCTGTGGACGCTGGGCCTGATGGGTTACCTGGGAGTACCGCTCACCCATTCCACCGAGGTATTGCCCATCCTGCTCATCGCCATGGGAGTGGCCGACGGCATCCACATTCTCAAGGGCTACCATGCCCGCAGCCGGGAGGGAGGGACGCCGGCCCGGGTGGTGACCGGTACCATGACCGACCTGCAACGCCCGGTGGTACTCACCTCCATCACCACCGCGGTGGGATTCCTGGCCCTGAACACCTCGGGCATCGAGTCGATCATGATGCTGGGGTTGTTCACGGCTTTCGGAGTGATGGCGGCGCTGCTGTTCTCGGTGGCCTTCCTGCCGGCGGTACTGGTACTGCTGCCTCTGCCCGGTTCCCGGCGGCGGCCGGCCCGTCACTTCACCCGGCTGGAAGACTGGGCCGGCGGCTACGCCTCCTGGCTGGTGAAGCACCGGCGAGCGGCGCTGGCCGGCATCGTGATGCTCATCGTCCTGGCCGGGCTGGGAGCCACCCGGGTGCCCGTGGAGATGAGCAACCTGCAGAACTTCCGCCCCGACCATCCCTTCCGCCGCGACACCGAGGTGGTCAACCGTCATTTCCCGGCCGCCTCCACCTTGATGGTGGTGGTCGAGGGAGGCCGTCCCGACGCCATCAAGGACCCGGGCTTGCTCCGGCGCATGGATGAGTTGGAGAACTTCCTGCGCCGCCAGCCCCACGTGGGCCCGGTGCAATCCCTTACCGGCTTCATCAAGCAGATGCACCGGGTGCTGCACGGCGACCGGCCGCAGGAGTACCGCCTGCCCCGCGAGACGGAACACGAGCAGGTGAGCGAAGCCACCGGCGAGGAGGGCGGCCCGGAGCACCAGCTCACCTTCACCGTGCCCGGCCGGCAACTCATCGCCCAGTACCTGCAGCTGTACGAGATGAGCGGCCAGCCGGAGGATTTCGCCCACCTGGTCACCTACGACTACTCCACCGCGCGTATCACCGTGCTGCTGGACACCGACCGGGCCTCCCATCTCAACCGTCTGAGCCGGGCGGTGCGCCACTACCTCGACCACCAGGGTGCCGGCCTGCACGCCGAGCTGACCGGCATGACCGAACTCATCCGCGCCGTCAACGAGATGGTCATCAGCGGCCAGGGTTGGTCCATCGCCACCTCGCTGCTGCTGGTGTGGCTGGTCACGGCCCTCATGTTCCGCTCCCTGCTGCTGGGATTGTTTGCCACCCTGCCGCTGTTCTTCAGCCTGTTTCTCAACTTCGGAGTGATGGGCCTGGCGGGCATCGCCCTGAACGTCATGACCATGGCCACCAGTTCGGTGGCGGTGGGCGTGGGTATCGACTATGCCATCCACTTCGTGCACCGCTACCAGGAGCGACGCCGGGCCGGAGACGACTACGGCCGGGCGGCCAGCGAAAGCATGCGCCGCAGCGGCGTGGCCATCTTCCTCAACGCCCTGACCGTGGCCACCGGCTTCGCCGCCTTGATGTTCAGCGAGTTCGGGGGGGTGGCCCAGATGGGCTTCCTCATAGCCCTGACCATGATTACCAGTGCCTTCGGGGCGCTGACCATACTGCCGGCCCTGTTCGTGGCGCTGCGTCCCCGCGTGTTCGCGGTGGCCAGCGGGGAAGGACACGGAGGTGAATCATGAAATATACGACCCTGGTGCTCATGCTGTCGACGCTGCTGCCGCTTCCGGCCCGGGCCGACAACCCGGCCCGGCGCATGATGGAACAGGTGCGCCGGCGCGCCAACTGGCACGACATGACCGGCCGGGTGGAACTGATACTGGAACAGAAGAACGGCGGGCGGCGCCGGCGCCTGATGAAGCTGTGGTCGCAGACCAACGAGCGCGACGAGACCCGCATGCTGCTGCGCCTGGTCGAACCGGCCGACGTGCGCGGCACCGGTTTCCTGCTCATCGAGCATGCCGCCGGCGAGGACGACCGGCGCCTGTTCCTGCCCGCCCTGCGCCGGGTGCAACGGATCTCCGCCTCCGGCAAGGGTGGCGCTTTCATGTCGTCGGATTTCACCTACTACGACATCGGCGCCCCCGAACTCGACGACTGGCGGTTCTCCCTGGGCGCCGACCGCCGGCTGGGCGACGTCACCTGCCGCACCGTGGTGGGCCGGGCGGCCAGCCACCAGGTCAGCAAGGACACCGGCTACAGCCGGGTGACCTGGTTCATCGACGGCCGGCGGCTGCTCATCCTCGGCGCCGAGTTCCACGACCAGGAGGGCACCCTGTTCAAGCGCCTGACCGTGGAAAAGGTGGAGAACGTCAATGGAGTGCCCTTCGCCACCGCCATGCGCATGGAAAACCTGCTCACCGGCCACCGCAGCGAGATGCGCTTTTTCGATCTCCGGGTCAACCAGGGCCTGGCGTCCAGCATCTTCAGCGAGCGCAACCTGCGCCGCTGGACCCGTTGACGGTCATGACTGCCCGGATCGGGTACGGCGGTGGGCAGTGGGCGGTGCTGGTCACGCTGCTGGCCGGGCTGCTGTGGCCGGCGCCCAGCCGGGGCGGCGACGACCGGGGAGTGCGCCTGTCCGGTCACCTCAAGGGCTACTTCTTCCAGCAGGTGCCCGACCCCTGGCTCAGCGATCGCGTGGGGGTGCGGCTGCAGCTGGGAGTGAGCGGCAGCTCGGGCAACTTCAGCATGTACGGGGCGGTCAACGCCGATGTCGATTCGCGGCTGTTGGCCGACGAGCCCGAGCGTCGCTCCGCCGGCGCCGAGGTCTACCCGGTGGAGGCCTGGGTGGAATACGGCGGAGACAGCTTCGACCTGCGCCTGGGTCTGCAGTACGTCTTCTGGGGACGCACCGACTGGATCAATCCCACCGACCTGTTCACTCCCTGGGACTATCCCGACATGGCCGCCGAACTGGAGGACTACCGGCTGGCCCAGCCGGCCTTGCGTCTCAAGTGGTACCCGCTCGACGAGCTGGTCGTCGACCTGGTCTGGCAGCCGCTGTTCCGGCCTCACCGCCTGGGTAGCAGCTCGCACCAGGGTGAGCTGCCGGTGCTCGAGGTGCAACGGCTGCTGCCCGAGCACCAGCCGCAGAACGGCGAGTTCGGCCTGCGGCTTTCCCACTCCATCTCGGCTCTGGCCCTGGACTGGGCGGTGAGCTTCTACCAGGGGTTCGAGAAGCTGCCGGTGATGAACGCCCGGGTGGTGCTGGACGAGCAGGTCCAGCCGCCGCAACCGCTGGGGCTGGTGCTGGAGCAGTACTTCGGACGCCTGTGGATGGCCGGGGCCGACCTGGCCAAGGCCTGGGGCCCCGTCGTCGTCAAGGCCGAGGCGGCCCTGAAGATGACCCGGGACCGGGCCGGTGACGATCCCCTGGTGCGCAACTGGCGCCTGGAGGCGGTGGCCGGGGCCGACTGCTCGCTGGGCGACGACTGGTCGCTGGGGATGCAGACCATCGCCACCTTCTGGTTCTCCTACGACCGCACCAGCGAGCGGGCCGCCTGGCAGCAAGACGGCGGCGCCGCGCCCCCCTTCCTGCACGGCGACGATGAGATCTCGCTTTCGCTCAAGCTGCGCGGCCAGTTGAGCGATCACCTGGGGCTGCAGTTCATCGCCATCCACAGCCTGAGCTACCACGACTTCTTCCTGCTGGGCTTTCTCCACTGGGAACCCGCCGACGCCGTGCGCCTGGTGCTGGGCGGGGTGGGCTTTTTCGGCCTGGAGGACAACACCCCCTACGCCTCCCAGGAGGGAAACTCGCGTCTTTTCGCGGAAGTCAAGTATAGTTTCTGATTCCGGTAAAAAAGCCGTCCACCCCCGGCCCGGATGCGGTATCATCGGGTCATGAACAGTCGCAGACGCATCATCACTTTGACCACCGACTTCGGCCTGCGCGACGGCACCGTGGGCGCCATGAAGGGAATCATCCTCGACATCTGTCCCGAGGCCCAGGTGGTGGACGTGGCCCACGACATCCCCGCCCACGACGTGGTGGCCGGGGCCCTGACCCTGGAAGCGGCGGTGCCTTATTTTCCCAAGGGCACCATCCACGTGGCGGTGGTGGATCCCGGGGTGGGCTCGGCACGCCAGGCGGTGGCCCTGCAGACACCGCTGTGTTCCTTCGTGGGACCCGACAACGGCATCTTCGAACTGGTATGGAAGTCGGCCGAGTCCAACTTCGGGCTGGGCAACATGAAGGCGGTCAAGCTCAGCGAGCGAGACTTCTTCCTCAAGAAGATCAGCCCCACCTTCCACGGCCGCGACATCTTCGCTCCGGTGGCCGCCCACCTGGCCCGGGGCACCCCCATCGGGAAACTGGGTCCGCCGGCCACCCGCCTGCAGCGACTGGGCATCGCCGAGACCACTCCGCTGAAGGGCGGCGGGTTGCAGGGAGTGGTGCTGGCCTTCGATCACTTCGGCAACGCCATCACCAGCATCGGCTCCGAGGAACTCTCCTCCCTGGGTCCGGCCGACGACCTGCAGGTCACCCTGGGACGGCGCGCCATCGGCCCGCTGCGGCGCACCTTCGCCGACGTCGAACCGGGCGAGCCGCTGGCCTACATCGGCTCCACCGACCGGCTGGAGATCGCCGCCCGCAACCAGCCGCTACGGGACATGCTGGGAGTGGAGACCGGCGAGACGGTCACGGTGCGGCGCATCTAAAACCCCCAAAAGCCCAAAACCCCGCAAAACCCCGGGCAAAACCCCGGGGACAGGCCCGAGCGAAAGCGCTTACGGATCCTGTACTTACTGCACACGGGGCGAGTGTTTTCTTGATAACATCCTGATATTGAAGACATATCCCGAGACGGCGCTCTTCTCTCCCGGTAACCAGTTGAATTACATGGTATTTCCCGCGGGCCTGTCCCCGGGGTTTCCGCGGGCCTGTCCCCGGGGTTTCGGGCCTTTTACAGGCGGCTCCACAGGCGCCGGGCCTGCTCGCGGGCGCGGGCGGCTACCGCGGCCGGGTCGACGTCGACGGGTTGCCCGGCCTCCAGGCGGACACGCCCCCCGGTCACCACCAGCCAGGCCGGCAGGCGGCCGCAGCCGAACAGCAGGTGCCCGGTGAAGTTGCCGGCCTCCAGCGGGGTGGGCGGGAAGTAGTCCAGCACCACCAGGTCGGCCGGGGCCCCGGGAGCGATCTCGCCCAGGGGCACGCCGAAAAGGCGGCTGGCGATGCGGCGGTTGTTGTCGAGGAGCATCCCCAGTTCGGGCCACATCAGGCGCGGGTCGGCCTCCTGGTGGCGGCCCAGCAGGTAGGCCGCCCGCAGCTCCTCGCGTACGTCGGCCTCCATGCCGTCGGTGCCGAGGCCCACCCGCAGCCCGGCGGCCAGCATCCGCCGGAGCGGCGCCGCCCCCACGGCGTTGTTCATGTTCGACTGCGGGTTGTGCACCAGATCCACCCCGGCAGCGGCCAGCCGCTGCCAGTCGCCGGGGCCAGTGTGCACACCGTGGACGGCCAGCGAGCCCGGCGGCAGCACCCCGGCGGCCAGCAGCCGCTCGGCGGCCCCGGAAAAGCCGCGCCGGCGGGCATCTTCGTTGTCGGCCTCATCCTCGGCCAGGTGCACGTGGCTGGCCAGTCCCTGCTCGCCCAGCGCCTGGCGACACAGGCCCAGGGTGACGTCCGAAAGCGTGAAGGAGGCATGCAACCCCAGCAGGGCGGCCAGGT